>JAHJDS010000151.1 GCA_018812395.1 Pseudomonadota bacterium | reverse complement strand
TAGACCTGGCCGGTGGGGTTGTTGGGCGAGTTGATCAGGACGGCGCAGGTCTTGTTATTGATCGCCTTGGCGATGGTGGCCGGGTTGATGGTGAAGTCGTCCCTGGGGGCGACCCTTTTGACGAACCCGCCGTGGTTGGCCAGGTAGGCGTCGTACTCGACGAAGTAGGGCTGGGGCACGATCACCTCCTGCCCGGCGTTGAGGACCGCCTTGAGGATCGAGTTCAGGGCCCCGCCGGCGCCGACGCTCATGATGACGTCACCCACCTGGAAGGGCAGCCCGGTTTCCTTTTCGAGATAGGCGGCCACCTTGGCCCGGACCGGAGGCAGTCCGGCGTTGGGCATGTAGGCGTGCAGCCCCGGGCTGCGGTCGGCGGCGACCTTGGCCAGGGTGTCGAGGACGCCGTCCGGGGGCGGCACGTCGGGGTTGCCCAGGGAAAAGTCGAAGACGTTTTCGGCGCCGTACTGGGCGATGCGGCGGGCGCCCTCCTCGAACATGGCGCGAATCCAGGAAGACCTCTCCATGGCTTGGGCGATGGCGTCGGCAATGGGCATGACTATTCCTCCGCGGCTTTCTTTTGAATTCCGATGTACACGGGCGTTTCGTACTGGTCCGAGGCGAGGTCGGCCTCGGTGCAGATCCGGTTTTTACCCCGGCGCTTGGACAGATACAGGGCCTGATCGGCCCGGCGGATGACGTCGGCCGGACTTGTGTCCTCCGGGCTGACCACGGCCACGCCCAAGGAGATGGTCAGCGAGTAGAAATCCTCGCCGTTGACCGCGAAGTCGGTGCCGGCGATGGCCAGCCGGAGGCGCTCGGCCAGACGGCGCGCCCCGTCGAGGGAGGTGCCGGGGACGATGATGACCAGTTCCTCGCCGCCGTACCGGGCGGTGAAGTCCATTTCCCGGACGATGTGCCGGATCAGGCGGGCCACCTCCTTGAGGGTCGTGTCACCGATCTGGTGGCCGTAGGCGTCGTTGATCCGCTTGAATTCGTCCAGATCGCCGAAGATGAGACCGAACTGGTTGCCGTAGCGTTTGGCCCGCGAGAATTCGCGTTCGATTTCCCGGTCAAAGGCCCGGCGGTTGGACAGACCGGTCAAGGCGTCGGTCGTGGCCTCGAGTTCTAGACTTTTGAGGCGTCCCAGGGCGGTGTCCACGTCTTGGGTCTGCCTCCGGATGGCCTTCTGGTAGGCCTGATTGGCCTCGCGGACGCGCTGGCTTTCGTCGAGAATGGCGGCCAGGACGCGCGAGATGTCCTCGACGTTCTGGGCCTGTTCGATCTCGGCCGCGAATTTCGCCAGACTGGCCGAATAGGCCGACGAGGACTCGATGGATTTGATGGATTCCTTGACGATCCGGAGGGCCATGGTCCGGATCAGGTCGGCCACCCGATTGAGTTGGCTGGCCTGTTGGATGGCGTCCGGCTGTCCGAAAAATTCGTCGAACAGCCCCCGGGTCAACTCGAAGGTGAAGGGCGTCTGGTCGGCCAGGAGCTGGTCCAGTCGGGCCGTGATCTGGGGCGAATGACCCTGAAAATACTCGTACCACAGCATATAATTCTCGGGCGTCGGGGGAATCCGCCTCTCCCCGATGAAGGGCAGGACCTTCCGGGCGATGCCCAACGCCTGGTGGAAAAGCCGATCGTCATCGTTAAGTCGATTCACTTTGGCTCCTGTTGCCGGCGCTCGCCACGCCGGGTGGGCCCCCTGGCGCACGGACTCGCCCGAGGGCACGACTCCATCAACCCACCTTATCAAGGGCGTGATTCAAAGGCAAGACCGCTCGGTGGTGGGCGGACGAGCGTCCTGTTTTCCTTGACATCACCATACACCGGTTCTACACTATTTTATCTCGTCGTAATTATGAAGTGATCCGTCGCGGCCTCACAGGAGGCCGTCAATTATGTTGGGGGTCTGACCAATGGAACTGGTGGACGTTTTCAAAAAGCGGACCCGCCATCCGTTTCGGCCACGCTCCTCGGACATCATCGGGCGAATATTCGGTAATTTCAGGCGATTCCCGACACCGGGCGACTCGTTGATCATGGGCGAGACCGACTTTCTGGAGCACCAGGTCTACGTGGTCGCCCAGGAAAAGCCCAAGCCCGAAAAGCTGATGCACAAGGCGGACCTCAGAAGGCTCAACTACGGGATGCTGACCGCGGACGAGCACTCCCGCATCCTGTGGCTGATGTCCCAACTTAAGCGCCAGGACAATGAAAACGCCTACCTGGTGACCTTTGTGGACACCTACGGGGCGGACATCTCCATGGAATCGGCCCGGCGTTTCCAGGCCTTCTTCATCGCCCACCTGATCCGGGAGTTCCTGACCGTTCCCATTCGGAGCATCTCGATCGTCCTGGGCGAGGGCGGCTCGGGCGGGGCCCTGGCCATCCAGGTCTGCGACCGGCGGGCGGCCATCGAGGACACGATGTACGCCACGGCGCCGCCCGAATCCCTGGCGGCGATCATCTTCCGGGACGC
Organism: Pseudomonadota bacterium; assembly: GCA_018812395.1. GTDB lineage: Bacteria > Desulfobacterota > Desulfarculia > Desulfarculales > JAHJDS01 > JAHJDS01. The sequence goes on along the minus strand of JAHJDS010000151.1, from coordinate 1,709 downwards.
CTCGCGGATCTCGGACGCCCTGGCCATTTCCCGGCCCACGCCGCGGGACATCCGCCGCTTCCAGGTGGTGGACGCCATCATTCCCCAGACGCGCAAGGTGGACGACGCCGACGGTCTGGCGGCCAACATCCGGTCGTATCTGACCCGGACCATCCGCGAACTGTCGAAAATCAAGATCAAGAAGCTGATGAAGGAGCGGGAGAAAATGGCCGTCGCCTTCGGCCGGACCAGGTCCGAAGGCCGATTCGAGGTCATCCGGCGGCTCATCGAGCGGCCGTTTTCCCTGTTTCACAAACCGCCGCCCGACATCCAGGTCCTGGCCCACGGCTCGGTGCTCAACCTGGCCGACGACTACGGCGACGGCAACATCGTCGATCCCCGGCACGAGTACATCAAGTGCGGCGAGGGGGTCGCCGGCGGAGAAGGGGCCGGCTGCGGCCGGTTGATTCGGCTCAAGGAGTACCTGGAAAACCACCAGGTCTGCCCTTTCTGCGGTAAGCGGCACGTCCTGGACGCCTCGGGCTGGATCAACTGCCTGACCGATCCGGGCACCTTCCACGAGATCAACCGCAACCTGACCGTGGACGACCTGCTCGAGGACGAGGACATCATCCGCTCCTACCGCGAGTTCCTGGCCAAGCAGCAGGGCCGGACGCCGTTCAAGGAGTCGTTGGTCACCGCCGAGGCCCAGGTGTACGGCATCGGGGTGGTCATGGCCATCTGCGAGTTCTACTTCGGCGGCGGGTCCATGGGCGTGGTCTTCGGCGAGAAGTTCCACCTGGCGGCCGAGCACGCCATCCAGAAGCGACTGCCCTTCATCTCGGTCTGCTGCTCGGGCGGGGCCCGGTTGTACGAGGGCATCCCGGCGCTGATGCAGATGGTCAAGACGATCGACGCCGTCAACCGCATCAAGCGCCACGGCCTGCCCTACATCTCGATCCTGGGCGATCCGTCCACCGGGGGGGCCATCGCCTCCTTTGCCGCCCTGGGCGACGTCATCCTGTCCGAACCCGAGGCCTTGATCGTCTTCACCGGACCGAGGGTGATGCAGGCCCGGGGGTTCGAGGTGGACGAGGCGCTGATCCACAGCGACGCCCTGGCCGAGATATCGGCCGAGACCTTCGACCGTCAGGATTACTTCCACTCCATCCGCGGCATCCACGAGGTGGCCTCGCGCCGGAGACTGCGGGCCGTGCTGGCCAAGTACCTCGAACTCTACCGCAACACGGCCGGGGCCCGGATGACCGGGGTGGCTCGGCTGTTGGGTTAGTCCGGTGTCGATCCCGCCCACCGATCCGTCGCAAAACAAACTCTTTCGCTACGCCGACCAGTTGCCCGCCGAGTATTTCGACCGACTGGCCGCCCGGAACCCGGACGAGGTCTGCCGCCTGAGCGGGGCGTCCTTCGATCCGCTCGGCCGAACGTACACCTTCCCCCTCCTGGGACATAAATTCCGCCTCGACCCGGCCGCCCGGACCGTCACCGGCCTCGAGGCGGACCAGGGACCGGTGGACTTCCAGTCCGGCCTGGTGATGATGATGAGCCTCCTGCAGGACCGGAACGTCATTCCCACCGGCCAGTGGGTCACCGAGCGGGAACTGCCCGGCGGCGATCTGTTCTTCCAGGGGCCGCATACGCTACCCACCGGCCGACTGGCCAAGGCCTTCGGCCGGGACCGGGACGCCTTCGTGGCCGCGGCCGAGGCCGTC
>JAHJDS010000150.1 GCA_018812395.1 Pseudomonadota bacterium | reverse complement strand
GTCCCGATCAAAATCAACGTCGTAGATCAGGTCCACCAGCTTGTTGGGCCGAATTTGCCTGATTAAATCTTGAGCTTGTAAGGTCACCGGAGGTAGTGGTCCTATTGTCGATCAAAACCCTGATCCACCCGAGAGCCCCTTGCCGGGCGGCCTCGGCGCCCCTCTCGGGCCGGTCCGCCGATCCCCTGGGGGGCGGGTCCCCGGTCGGCGCCGGGCGCCTCGAAACCCAATTTTAACATACGTGGTTTTCAGAACAAGGATAAAGTTGGTTTACCATCGAAGCGCCTCGAAGGCAACCCCGTCTTTGGGCTCTGGCGGCACTTTCGCCCGGCGTCTACCTGAATTAGTCGGGCCGGGGCGAAAAAAACTTGATGGAAAAGAGCGGCCAGACCGCTCCGGGAGGTTCCTTTTCGGGCCTGGCCTCCCGAAAAAAACCGACCGCCCTGGGGACCGAGGTATGCTTCTTTCCGGAAGGCCGGATGGAGAGGTGGATGACGATGTCGCTTCCGGGGCCGCTCCGTCTTGACAGCGGGGTGGTGCAGGTCTTATTTTAGGGCTCTTGATTGGTCACCGGATCCGGAATGAGGAGACTGACAAATGGTTGTTCTGGGCAATATCTTGTTGGGTATCTACCACGTGTTACACGCCATCGGCTGGATCGTGTTCATCCTCATTTTCATCGGCGCGATCCTGAGCTGGGTCCGGCCCGATCCCTACAACCCGCTGGTCAGGTTCATTTTCGGGGTGACCGAGATCATTTACCGTCCGATCCGGAGGTTTATTCCCACCAACTTCGGCGGTTTCGACATCGCGCCCCTGATCGTCATCCTGATCATGATCTTCCTCAATTACGCCCTGCTCAACAGCCTCCGCCATGTGGCCTTCCGGTTGATGACCGGATAATCCGACCCCGGGAGGTTCCCATCGCCCGCCCCGTTCGGAACCCGTCTCGGGGCGCCTTCCGGGGGGCACGTCCGGGGACAGGCCTCCGGGGTGAGGCGGCCGACGGCGACCGCGGCGCGCCCTGGAGAAATCCAGGCGCCGGCGGATTCGTTTTTGGGGAAAACCGGAATTGACGGCCGGAAGACGGCGATCCGTTTTGTTCCGTCTCTCAGTGACGGGCGGTCAGGTTACACGCCGAAGATACGGTCCAGCTTCTCGCCCAACACCTCGGCCGTGAACGGTTTGACGATGTAATCGCTGACCTTGGCCTTGACGGCCTCGATGACGTTTTCCTTCTGGGCCTCGGCGGTGACCATCAGGAAGGGGAGGTCCTTGAGTTGGTCGTCGCTGCGGACGGTCTTGAGCAGGGTCAGGCCGTCCATCTTGGGCATGTTCCAGTCGCTGATGACCAGATCGAAGCCTCAGGCTTGGAGCTTGGCCAGGGCCGGTTCGCCGTCGTCGGCCTCGTCGATGTTGACGAAGCCGAGCTGCTTGAGGATGTTCTTGATGATGCGGCGCATGGTGGCGAAGTCGTCCACGACGAGAATCTTCATGTTCTTGTCAATGCCCATGAGGCACCTCCTTGGGGGTCGACTTAGTGGGCGAAACAGACCTCGACGGTAAACGGCCCGTGGTCGGTGGTAAACGGGATGGCGATGGTCGGTCCGGTGCTGATATGGGTGATGGTGTGGTCTTTACCGGAAATCACGGTCGGGATGGCCGCGGAGAGCTTGAGGCCCATTTCGTCCAGCACCCGGCGGGCGTCACCGGAGATCATGTTGGTGATTTCACCCACGGCGTCGCGTACCTCCTCGTTGATGCCGGATATGGATTCGCCGAGCATGTTGGTCAAGATGGCCTCGATGCAGGCCTGAGAGAAGCTGATGGACAGCGTGCCTTCATTGTCACCGGTGATGCCGATGATTCCGGAGACGTCACCGACGGCGGCATCGTCCTTTTTGACGTAGGGCTTTCCCGGCCTGGCGTCGACGAAAGCCATGGTCTTGATGACGTTGATGGTCGCGTTCAGAAACGGATTGATGTACTTGACTTCCATAAAGCTCGACTCCCGCGGCGATGGTGATTGTACCCGTTTAAGGGACTTATTACCACCGAATCGGTCGTTTGACAAGCCTTTCCGAACCGGGGGGTGGTCCTAACCCGGCTTGTCACTTTGGAGTTCCGATGTTAGACTGGGGCCTGTTTCGCGGCCGACGCCCGCCGTCAGACTGATCGGCCGAGTGAGGAAACCGAGGGATGACCTCAAGTACCGGCGTTTTCAGAGGCAGCCGCAGGTGGTGGTATCTGGGCGGCCTGGCGGCCCTGATCGGCGGGACGTTGCTCTGGTGCGGGACCGACCTGGATGTCCTCGTTTCCTCGCTGTTTTACACCCCGACGGGCCGGGATCGCTGGTCCCTGGAATACCATTTCATATTTCAGGCCTTGTACAAGTATGGCTCCTGGCCGACTTACTTCCTGGCCTTGATCAGCGGGGCGTTGCTGCTCCTCAGCCTGGCCGTGGTTCGTCTCCGGTCCTGGCGGCGCCGGTTGGGGGTGGTGGTGCTGACGGTCCTCATCGGTCCCTGGTTGTTGACCAACCTGGTGCTGAAGGAGCATTGGGGCCGACCGCGGCCGCGGGACGTCAAGGTCTTCGGCGGCCAATACGACTACCGGCCGGTGTGGCGGCCCGGGCCCTCGGCCGAGGGGCCGTCTTTTCCCAGCGGTCACGCGGCCATGGGGTTCGGCCTGGTGGGCCTGGCCTTTCTGTTTCGCCGCCGCCGGACGGGCCGGCTGGTGGCGGCCGGGGCGGTGGGTTACGGCGCCTTCATGGGCCTGGTGCGGGTGATTCAGGGGGCCCACTTCGCCTCGGACGTACTGTGGTCGGCCGGGGTCACTCTGGGTACGGCCCTGGTCCTCCACGACTTCGTGTTCCGGTTGCCCGGGTCCGAGGAGCGGGACCGGCGGCGGCACCCGGAATGGTTCCAAGGGCCCTGGCGGATCGAGAGCCCGGCCCGCCTGGGGTGGTGTCTGGTCGGCACCCTGGTGGTGGCGGGGGTGTCCCTGGGCGGATTTCTGCTTACCAGGCAGGTCAAGATCGTCACCCGTTACAACCGGTTCATCGTTCCGGCCGGGGTCGAGCGCCTGGTGGTGGCCATCGAGGCGCCTCAGGCCGACGTCAACGTCCGTCTGGATGACAGCCGGGGGGAGTACCACAATCGGCCGCGCCGCTGGGCGGTCGATCTCCAGGCCGTGGTCCGTTACCTCGGTCCACCCTGGCACCGCATCCGGGACAGCGCCCGGGCCCGACGCCGCGGCCGGGACCTGGTGGTGACTTATCGGCGTCGGACGTCCGGGCTGTTTTTATCCCGGTCAATCAGTCTCAACGTGGCGGTCAATCCCCGCCTACCCCTCGAGTTGAGGATCAAGACCGCCGACGGCGCGGTGACCGTGGATACGGGGGGGCGTTTGCCGGTGGTCCTGGGCCCGGTGTCGATCACCACCGGGTCGGGAAGGATACGGATGAAGGTCGGGCGCCGCGCGGCCCTGTCCGGGCCCTGGCTGATCCGGTCCGCGGCGGGCCGGGTCGAACTCAGCCTGCGAGACGTCACGGCCCGTGGCCTGGTGGTGGGAGACTTGCGGTCCTGGCGCGGCGATGTCCGACTGACTTGGATGCAGGGGCGGCCGGTGGGCGGCTGGCTGGTCCTGGGCGTCGGGGCCGGGGCCGGGGACATCGTGTTCCAGGGGCGCTTCAATCCCGGGGCCCTGGGCATCGAGGTCGCCGCCATGTCCCCTGGAGGTCGGGTGACGTCCCAGATCGACGGGGCGGTCAGGGCGGGCCCCGGCGGCGTGTGGCAATGGGGGGCGTCGGCCTTTCAAGGGGCCGTGGTGGGTTTGGCGGCCGATCGGGGCCGGATCATTCTCGAGCTGGGCGGAACCGGCCAGCCGCCCAAACCGAACCAGTAATCCCGGCCGCCGGCGTATGTTGACAGAAGATACAGGCGGCAGGCGTGCTCGGTGATTACCCGTCCCCGATAGACCGGTCGGAGCGGCTTCAGAGGCGTGATCGTCTGGAAGCCGTGGCCGTAGGTCAGTCTGACCTGGGCCGGACTCTGCCGGGTGATTAGCAGCGCGTCCCAGCCGGCCAGGTCCAGCAGCCGGGGCAGGTACAGATACCGCCAGGGCTGGGTCAGATCCAGGGCCGGGGCCGTCCGGTCGCCGTAAAAGGCGGCCCAGGCCAGGGATTGGTGCCTGTCGGAGAGCAGGAACACCCGGCCGGCGAGACGGTGTTTGTCGATCTCGCTTCGGACGCGGGCCCCGAACGGGGCCCCCAGGTAGAATTCGTATCCCCGGTCGTACTG
>JAHJDS010000149.1 GCA_018812395.1 Pseudomonadota bacterium | reverse complement strand
GAGCCATGTCGGTCACTCCTCTTGTCTACCTGCGGCGCAGGGCCAACGGCAGTTCAAAGGCCACCCAGCCGATCTTGATGATGCATTGGGTGCCCGTGGCCTCGATTTGATCGATCATCGCCCCGAACACCCCCCGTTCGATGGCCGCCCGGACGTTCTCCATCAGCCGGCCGTAATGCCTCAAATTATGCAGGCTTACATGCCGCCCACCTCATCTCGGATTATCCTGGCCCCCGGAGATGTTCGGACGGCCTTTAGTGGAGGGTTGAGGCGGAGCGGCGGATAGGGTATCTCCCTTGGAGGGAGGACCTGATGGCCAAAAGCAAGGTCAGTGACGAAGCCAACTATGAAAACCGGCGTGCCATCCTCACTTGGCAATCCCAAGGAGAAGATCGGATTCGTCAGGGCCGTGATCGACTGCTGGCGCTATACCCTGGCGACGGCCGGTCAAGGCCGCCCCCCCCCTTGTTGGCGACGTATTGCAAAGCCTCATTCAGCGGTCTGGATGTCGATGTCCGCGGGCACCTCGTCCAGCAAGGAGACCAGGGTGCCCAGGTATTCGACGATCTTCTGGGTTGTTTCCGGGGGCAGTTTCTTCAAGCCGTGGATGATGACCTCCGGAATGGGGGGCGGGGCATCCCGGGCCAATTGCCGCCCCGGCTCGGTCAGCTCGATGGTCACCACCCGGCGATCATTGGTGTTTCGTTGGCGGGTGACCAGACCTTTCTGCTCCAGACGATCAACGATGCCGGTGATGGTGCTCGGCTTGACCAGGATGTATTTGGCCAGGGCCGAGGAGGACATGGGGCCGTATTGATCCAGGGCCAACAGGCAGGAAAGTTGGGGCTGGCTGACCTGGAAATTACGGTTGAGTTCCTTGCTGTAAACGTCCCCGGCCTGAACCAGTCGCCGGAGATACCAGATGATCCACTGTATCGAATCCCGCAGGGTCTCCCCCTCGGGGTCGAGCGTGGACGGTCCCTGGGCCTGGCCGTCAAAGGCCCCGGCGCCCGTGGCGTCGATCGCCCGTTTGACGTCATCGACCACTTGTTACGCCCCACCTGGTCAATAATATTACGACGTCCTATTATATCTTCCATGGGGCCCGGTCAACACTTTTTTTCGCCTTCTCCCCGGAGGACCTCCTTCGGCTTGCTGGTCCCGGACAACACCGGCTCGGCGGTGGTCCGCCCCCTAATGACTTGACAATCAAAATGTTTGCTGATAGTAAATTTATTGGTGACACTATTTCACCTAAAAAGATCATGAAGGCCTCAACGAAATTAACCACACCAGCCCCTGGCGGGAATCCTCTCCTTCAGTCGGCTACAACTCCCAAGCCCTGATCCCGAATCTGATCCGTTTTCCTGACTTCAGGCGCTTGGCCTGAGTGCTGAGCGTGGTGGTATTTATGAGGAGTAAGTTTTGCCCCCTTCCCCGATAACCGGCCTTGAGGTCGACTTGGTTTTAGGCCTGGACAATCTGCCGCCCCTGCGCTCGGACCGGGTTCAGACCTCGTCCGAACTTTTAGGTTCGGACACGGTCCGGATGCTGCTCCGGTCCCACCAGGACGCGGTGTGGATCCTGGAAAACCTGGGCGTGGGGTGCCGGCAGCCGGACATGATCAAGGCCTTTCGGGCGTTCGAGGCCGATGGTTTGGCCGTGGTCTACGACGGCCGGATCTACCTCACCCGGGACCTGATTAACCAAGCCCTGTCCCGGGCCCCCGGCCTGGACGACTTTTTCGTACCCCTGAACAGCTATTTCATCGGCGGGACCGCGCCCTATATCTATGACGATGAGCGGGGACAAGGCGGAGTGATGCCCACAACGGCGCACGCCGCCCGGATCGCCGACCTGGCCGCCGAGTTGCCCGCGGTCAGCGGCATGGGCCGGGGGATCAAGCTCAAAGGCGAGGTCGAGCAGATGACGATCATGGACGAGCACTGCCCCAAGCCGCTCTACGTGGCCGTGACCTCGGAGCGGTCTTTGGCCAAGGCCGTCGAGCTTTGGGAACGGCGCGGCAACGTCATGATCGTTTTTTGTCTGACCCGGCCGCCGGTCCAGGTCAATGAAAATTTTTCCGAAACCTTTGTCCAGGTCGTCCGGGCCGGTCTGCCGGTCTTTATCTCGGCCATGCCCATGGGCGGCATCAGCGCCCCGTTCTGCTACAACGGCATCCTGGCCATGACCCATGCCGAGGTGATGTTCGGGATCACCGCCGCCCAGCTCATTAATCCGGGCGTCACCGTCATTCATGGCGGCTACCCGACCATCGCCGATCCCCGGATCGAGTACAACCCCCACTACGGCCTAAAAAGCCACCAACTGCTCAACATCCTGATGGCCCATCTGAACCTGATGCTGGACCTGCCCTCGATCCAGAGCGCCGGTACGACCCACGAGGAGCACCCCACTCCAAAGGCCTACGCCGACGCGCGCCTGGGCCAGGCTTTATGTAAGAAATACGGGGTGCACATGATCCGCCACCCCTTCGCCTTTTTACGCTACCTGATCGACTTCTCGATCGCCAAGCTGGAGAAGGCGGCCACGGAGTTTTTGGAGGTCAAACCCGAGGACGCGCCCGAGGTGGAGATGCCCGTCTACGACGAGCGGGGCCTCGAGTCGCTCCAGAAGATCGGCTTGGCCTCGTACATGGACGACCCTCTGACCACGGCCAACCTGGGCCGGGTCTTTGTCGACTGAACGCTAATCCTCACGGAGTGAATCAAGATGTGTGGTCTGGCCGGATGTGTCGGCGTTAAAGACACCAAGACTATCAACGGCATGCTCGACGCCCTGGGGCACCGGGGCCCCAACGACCGCGGGATCCACGTCACCGATTGGGCGGTCCTGGGTCACACCCGACTGTCGATCGTGGACGTGGCTCAAGGCCGCCAGCCCATCCTGACCGACGGCGGCCGGGCGGGCATCATCTGCAACGGCGAGGTCTACAACTTCCGCCAGCTCCGAAAAGGGCTGGTGGACGACTACCGGTTCCGAACCAACTCGGACACGGAAGTCATCCTCCACCTGTTCCGGAAAAAGGGTCCGGCCGCGGTCAAGGACCTGGACGGCATGTTCGCCCTGGCCGTGTTCGACGGGGACAAGTTCATGCTCGCCCGGGACCCGATCGGGATCAAGCCGCTGTATTACGGCTTTCGGGACGAAAAACTTTATTTCAGTTCCGAGCTGGGGGCGATGAGCCTGGTCGGCCTGGAGGAGGTCCACGAGTTCCCGGCCGGGCACTACTACACGCCCGAGGAAGGATTCGTCAAGTTCTACGAGTGTCCGCCGGTCGAGGATCACCTCCTGACCGACATCGACCAGACCCGCGCCATCATCCGGGAGACCTTCATCCGGGCGGTCAAAAAGCGTCTGTTGGCCGATCCCGAGGTGCCGGTGGGCAGCTTTTGCTCGGGCGGGCTGGACTCGAGCCTGGTGGCGGCCATCGCCGCCGAGGACATCCCCCACCTGCACACCTTCGTCGTCGGCATGAAGGACGAGGCCGGTGACCTGAGCGACGACCTCAAGGCCTCGCGCATCGCCGCGGCCCACATCGGCTCGAAGCACCACGAGTTGATCTTCACCGAGGACGAGTACAACCGGGCCCTGCCCGAGGTCATCCGCAAGCTGGAGAGCTACGACCCCTCCCTGGTCCGATGCGCCGTGCCCTGCTACTTCACCTGCAAGCTGGCCGCGGACTACGTCACCGTGGTCCTGACCGGCGAGGGTGCCGACGAGGTCTTCACCGGCTACCACTACATGAAGCATTTTCCGTTCGACAAGCTCAACCTGGAGGCCCGGCGCTGTATCAACAACCTGCACAACATCAATCTCCAGCGGGCCGACCGGATGGGGATGTACTTCAGCCTCGAATTGCGCGTCCCGTTTTTGGACGTGGAGATGGTCGATCTGGGGATGAAGATTCCGCCGGAACTGAAAATCCGGGAGCGCAACGGGGCCAAGATCGAGAAGTGGATTTTACGAAAAGCCTTCGAGGACACCGGGCACCTACCCGAGGACATTTTGTGGCGGTACAAGGTCCAGTACACCCAGGGGGCCGGCTGCGAAGACCTGGGCGAGAAGCTGGCCGAGGCGGAGATGACCGACGCCGAGTACGAGCGCATCGCGGCCGAAAATCCACTGGCCACCATCAACTCCAAAGAGGCGGCCTACTACTTCAAGATCTTCCGGCAGTTCCATCCCCAGGATTCGGTCCTGGGCTCGATCGGTATCTGGACCGGGTTCGACTTCGCCGAGGAGCGGGAAAAGGTCAAGGGCACCGTGGACGGTGACCTCAAGCACGACCGCGCCGAGCCGGCCGAAGACGGACAGGAAAAGCAGGTCGCCAGACCAATAATGACCGACCGGGAAGAGACGGTCGGGGAGGTTTTTTCATAATGGCTATTCCCAATCAATCCAAGTTCGTCATTATCGGGGCCGGCATCCACGGCCTGTCCACGGCCTGGCACCTGGCCACCGAGCTAAAGGCCCAGGGCAAGGGCTCGGGCAAAGACGTCATCGTGTTGGATAAGACGGCCATCGGGGCAGGGGCCTCGGGCATCGCCTGCGGGGTGATCCGCAACAACTACTACCAGCCGGCCATGCAGGAACTCATCGCCCACAGCGTGGTCATCTGGGAGGAGGACGCCGAAGGCTACGGCTTCCACCCGGTGGGCTACATGCAGCTCTCGCCCGAGTCAATGCACGGGGACGTGGCCGAAATTTACCAGCGGCAAAAGGACATCGGCTACGACTCCGAGTTCATCGAGGGCGCCAAGGACAGCCGGCAGTACATGAAGGGCATCCTCGAGGACTGGCAGGCCGAGGGGATTACCTCGGTCCTGCACGAAAAGCGAGGCGGCTACGCCCACAACACCAAGGCCCTCTACCGCCTGGCCGACAAGGCCGAGGCCGAGGGCGTCCGGATCATCACCGGCTGCGAGGTGACCGGCGCCAAGATCGCCCACAACGCCGTCACCGCGATCGAGACCAAAAAGGGCGTCATCGACTGCGATTATCTGGTCGTCGGCGCCGGTCCGTGGGCCAAACGCTTCTGGGAGATGCTAGAGCTGCCCCAGCAGATCGCCATTAAGAGTCGCGACGGGAAAACCCACGACGGGCTGCCGATGTGGACCTTCTGGTTCCTCCAGGAGGGGACCCTGGGCGTGGCCCCGACCTACGGCCTGGACAACCGCGGGCAGTTGCCCCCCGTCATTCACGTCGACTCGGACGCGCCGCTCCGCTCGGCCGAGGACGACAGCCTCATCACCGATCAGATGTGGGGCATCTATTACAAGCCTGACTTCCATTTCCGCGGCGTCCAGGGCGGCTCCATGCCCGAGGTCATCGGCACCGGCCGGGTGGCCGTGGACCCCTACGGGATCGATTCCGAGGAATTCGGCGCCACACCCGACTTCGCCCACATGTGGACCTCGGCCCTGGCCCACTGCAAGAAGCGCTACGAGGACACCTATCCCCGCTACCGCAAGGAGAACTCCGGCGGACTGGGGGCCTTCACCCCGGACAACTTCCCCGTGTTCGACCGGTTCTATGACAACTGCCACCTGATCCTGGACTCGAACCACGGCTACAAGATGATCGGGGTAGGGAAGCTGGTGGCCAAGGAGGCCCTGGGCGAGAAGCAGGCCCTTTTGGAGCCCTTCCGCTTTGACCGCTACGAAAAGGGCCGACTCCATCCCGAGTCCCACAGCCCCTTCCCCTGGAGTTAGTCGTAATCGCGACGACCGGAGTCAGCAATGCGGACGCCCGTTCCGCGCTTACCGCCTCCACTACGTTTCGGCTGCGCCTGTGAGAAGAGGAGGCCCCAAGAAGCGGACAATGTCATGCCCGCAGCGTCTGGCACATTGGCACGGATTATAAATGAAATTGACCATCCTGGGCTCGGGCGGCTGCGCGGTCATCCCCAAGCCGCTGTGCGGCTGCCGGGTCTGCGTCGAGGCCCGGGTCAAGGGACCGCCCTTTTCCCGGACCGGGCCGTCGCTGTTCGTCCACGACGCCCATCTGCTGGTCGACACCCCGGCCGAGGTCGCCTGGCAACTCAACCGGGCCGGGATCGAACGCCTGGACCGGCTGCTCCTGACCCACCTCGACCCGGACCACGTCGAGGGCCTGCGCGTCGTCGAGCAGATCGCCCTGGATTTCAGGTCCTGGGAGGCCTATCCGAAAAAGCGGATCGAGTTGCTGCTGCCCGTTGAACTCGACGGCCGCATCAATGACATCCGCTCCTGGTACGGTCCGGTCATGGACTTTTACGAGAAACAGGGCTTCATCCAACGAAAGGTGTTTCAAGACTCCTGCCGCCTGGGTGACCTGGAGGTCTTCGCCCTGGGCGTTGACCGGGGGTCACACCGGGTGTTCATCTATGTCTTTGACCAGGGCGGCCGCCGGGCGGTCTACGCCCCCTGCGACCTGAAACCCTTTCCCGAGGATCGGCCCGAGGTCCGCGACCCCGACCTGCTGCTCATTCAGCCCGGCATCTTCGAGACCGGCCTGCGCCACGACTTTGTCTATCCGCCGGATCACGTCTCGCGGACGACCCTGTACACCTTTACCGAAACCCTGGACCTGGCCCGTCGTCTGGGCGCCAAACAAACCGTATTCGTTCATCTGGAAGAATACTGGCATCGCGGTTATGATGATTACCGGGCCCTGGAAGAGGATTTGAACAACGTCCGGTTCGCTTACGACGGCCTGGAGCTGACCGTATGACCGATCACCCCGTTGAAAACGCCCCCACTCCCGCCGGCGACGACGGCTTTAACCCGACTCTTTTCGACCTGATCCACGCTGACGCCCTGCGCGTCCTGGAAGAAGTCGGGGTCAAGTGCCCCGTGGCGGAGGTCCGGGAGATTTTCGAACAGACCGGTCTGGCCGCTTTTGATGAGACCACCGGGCATTTGTACGTCTTGCGTCAACTGGTCGAGCAGGCCCTGGCCCGGACCCCGGGGCGGGATGAGTTCTTCATCCCTGAAAACTCCTTCGGCGTGGGCGGCACGGCCCCGTTCGTGTACGATGATGAAATCCAAGACCTGCGAACCCCGACCCTGGCCGACACGGCCCGCATCGCCTCGATCGTCGAGGCGGCCGACGAGGCGGCCTTCATGGCCCGGGGGGTGTTGATCAAGGACGCCGAGGTCCAGGTCATCGAGACCATCACCGCGCACTGCCGCAAGCCGATCTACGTCGCCGCGGTGACCGAGGCCGGCCTGAACCGGGCCCTCGAGGTCCACCAGACCCGGGGCAACATCGTGGTCCAGTTCTCGATCATCAACAGCCCGCTCAACCTCATCGAGGGCATGATCGGCCCCTTTTTACAATGCGTCCGGATGGGCCTGCCCGTCTATGTCTCGACCATGCCCATGGCCGGTCTGACCGGGCCCTACTCCATGTCCGGTCTGGTGACCCTGACCCACGCCGAGGGCCTATTCGGGATCACCCTGGCCCAACTGCTCCACCCGGGCGTAACCGTGGTCCACGCCGGTCT
>JAHJDS010000148.1 GCA_018812395.1 Pseudomonadota bacterium | reverse complement strand
CGGCCTTGCCGCTGACCTTGGCCGGGATGTCCACCCGCGCCATGAACTTGCCCATGTAGCGGAACTGGCTTGCCTTCTTGAGCGGCGGTTTTGAAGGGACCTTGAGCTTGGCCGCGGCCAGGGCCAGTTGGCCGTAGGTGGCGCTCTTCTGGCCCCCCTTGTGCTTGACCACGCTCATTTCGGCCACGCACTCCGAGGCGGGCACCTTCCACCTTTTGGCCGCGGCCTGGACCAACATCTGCCGCCCGGCCGCGCCGGCCTTACGCAGGATGTCGTACCATCCCCGGGTGCTGGCGCTGGCCACGGTGAGTTGGTTCCTCAGCAGCGGATTCATGAAATCCTTGGCGGCCGGGGCCTGGCCGACTTTCACCCGGGCCCAGTCGGCCTCCAATTCGTCGGCCACGATCATGGGCAGGGTGGTGTGGATGCCCTGGCCCATCTCGGAACTGGGCACCAGGATGTGCACCATATTGTCGGGGGTGACGGTGAAAAAGGCGCTGGTTTTGAGGCCGGCCAGGTCCTTCCGGCTCATGCCGGAGGCGTTGACCAGGCTGATCCCCAGGGGCGTGACGGTGGCGGCGATGGTCAGACCCAAAGCGCCGGTGGCTTCCTTCAGGAAGGCGCGACGAGAAATATCCCGGGCCATGATCACACCCCCTTTCTCTTGAGTGCAACCGCGGTGGCCACGCCCTTTTTGATGCGGGCGTGAGTGCCGCAGCGGCAGATCACGTCGTCCAGGGAATCAATGATTTCCCGCGCCTTGGGTTTGGCCGATCCATCCACCAGGGAAGCCACTTTGACGATGACTCCCGGCTGGCAGTAACCGCACTGCACCACCTGTTCCTTGACCCAGGCCTTTTTTACGGGGTGGTCCTCGGGGATCCCTTCGATGGTGGTTATCTTCTTGCCCTGCGCGTCCGAGACTTTGATGATGCAGGAGCGCTCGGCCGCGCCGTTGATGAGCACGGTGCACGACCCGCACTCGCCAATGCCGCAGGCATACTTGGTGCCCGTCAGCTTGACGTTGTCCCGGATGGCCCAAAGCAGGGGCGTGTCGCCCGGGATGTCCAGTTTATAATCCTTCCCATTGATCTTGAGAGAAACCATCGAAACACCCCCCTCTTTTACTCGGATTATTCATGGAGCCGCCTACGGCGGCGGGTTAAGCCCGGCGACAGCGTCTCATAAATAACCCGGGTTGAAAGGCCGGCGCCGGGCGGTAGTCACCTCACACGCCACCCGGACCTGCCGACCAAATGTTTTCTCTCCCTGGATCGCTGAGGCTTTTCGTTTCTCCGGAATGGTCCCTCGGTCACTCTCGTCACGATCCCTCGACAATCACCCGGGCCAGGCCGGTTTTCGGCCCTTCGGTGAAAATCATACTCCGTCTCGGCTGAACAACACCCTAATTTAAAATATGGCACGACCAGCCTCGAAGCTCAACCTTTTTCCAACAAGAGCACAAACCACCCCGCATTTTTTTGGCCTCACCGCCGGGCCCGCTTTTCTGGCCGGGCCAACCTAGTACGGACCAGTAATTATGGCTCAGAGGAAAAGGATCGCCCAAGGCACCCGGCAAATCGGACTTTCTACCCTTGAGCCACACTCCTGGCCGAGTTCGGTCGGTGGAGGTATGTATCCCCTCTACTGACTCCGGCCTGCTATCCACAAGTCAAGATAGTGGCCCACTCGATGGATCTCACGGCCTCTTTCGCGGCCGTCATCGGGGTGGAGTCAGGAAAGCAGATCCATATCACGACAGGCTGAAGCCGACAGGGGAGTCTGGGTCGATGAGCGATGTCCATATTCGCCAGGGCCCCCCGGTCAAACAAGATAGGTTTTAGTTGGTTTGACTTGGATTGTCGTGGCGTGAAGTCCGGGTTTCGGAGCCATAAATGGAATTGGGGATCTGGTTGGCTTCTTGGTCGTGGGCGATTGCCTCGGGCCCCTGGTGGACAATGAACCCCGGTCACCCTTCCGTCTTCATTTCTCCTCATCCAAAACCATTCTCACCTTCCGGGCCAGGTCGATCGGTGCAAACGGTTTGCCGATCAAGTGGACCCCCTCCTCCACGACACCGTGGTCCGCGATGGCGTCGTCGGTATAGCCCGACATGAACATCACTCTGATCTCGGGATGACTGGCCTTCAATCTGTCGGCCAGGTCACGGCCACTCATGTTGGGCATCACCACATCGGTTAAGACCAGATGAATGGGGCCGGGCTGCTGTTCGCACAGAAAAAGGGCTTCACCCCCGCTGGAGGCCTCCAAAACCCGGTAGCCTTGCTTTTCCAGTACCACAGAAGTCAATTTCCTGACCATGGGCTCGTCTTCGACCACCAAGATGGTTTCAGATCCCCTGACCGAGGCCGTGACATCTTTCGAAGGCCCTAGAGGTTCGGCTTCCTCATCGAGCCGGGGGAGATAAATGCTGAAGGTGGCGCCCCGGCCGGGTTCGCTTTCAACGGTGATGTGGCCACCGCTCTGCTTGACAATCCCATAGACCATGGACAGCCCCAGCCCGGTGCCCTTGCCTTTTTCCTTGGTGGTGAAGAAGGGCTCAAAAATTTTGGCCCGGACCTCCTCGTCCATCCCCACCCCGGTATCACTGATCGACAGCCTCACGTAGAGGCCGGGGGACAAGTCGTCGTGGGCGCGGGCCGACGTTTCATCAAGATCGACGTTCGAGGTTTCTATCATCAGACGTCCCCCCCGCGGCATGGCGTCCCGGGCGTTGACGGCCAGGT
>JAHJDS010000147.1 GCA_018812395.1 Pseudomonadota bacterium | reverse complement strand
GCGTTGGCCACACTCAGTTGCCAGCCCGGTCCCTGACCGGCCATGACGAGCCGGGCCAGAAGGCCGAAGCCGACGTGAAGCGCCGCGTCCGGCAGGCCGAAGTGCAGGACCCGCCTCATCTGCCGCGCCGTGTTCCCGGCCGCCCCGGCGTAGGTCATGGCCAGGGCCGTGGACACGCTGTAGGGCGAAAAGATGATATTGCCCGGTTTCCGGGCCAAACGGGCGTAGAGTTTAACGGCAAAGCGGTTGTTGCCCTGGACCACCCGCGTGATGTCCGAAGACGGCGCGGCCTCGATCCGGGCCGGGCCGGCCACCAGCGCCAGGCCGATCAGCAAGATAAAGGTGATTTTGGCCGCGATCCGCACGACAAACTCTCCCTTGATTGTCATCGGTTAGAGTCGAGGTTTTCCTGGTTTGACTTTCTTGACAAAGGGCGGGTTCCAAAAACAAGGTGGACGTTCGCTCTTCCCAGGGACAAAAAAGGCCACCCTGACAGAGGATGGCCACCAAAAAAGCCACCCCCTTGGGGATGGCCGCTGAATTTAATCTCGCTCGTATTTCTTAATTAGATCACAAATAAATTGTTTTGTCAAGAGGGTAATCGTCTTTTTTTGCCTGACCCCCGAATGGGACCACGCATTTTTATAGTATATTTTAAATATATTTAATCAGAAGAATTGCAGGGCCCCATCATCGGCCGTCCGGAGGCCGTCAACTCTCCAAGGGCGGACTTTTTTGCGACACAATCCGATCCCGCCCCTCCTGCTTGGCCTGGTACAGGGCCTGGTCCGCAACGGCGATGATCTGTTCCGGACCCGACTCGGGCACGGGCACGGCCGTGGCCACGCCCATGGAGACGGTCACCCGGGCCCCGACCCGGGAGGAGCGGTGCTCGATGTCCAATTCGGTCACGGCCCGGTGCATCACCTCGGCCAGATGGAGCGCCCCCTGAAGGTCCGTGCCGGGCAGGACGGCCGCGAACTCCTCGCCGCCGTACCGGGCCAGGAAATCAGCCGGGCGGCCCAGCGCCCCGGCCAGGGACCGGGCCACCCCTTTGAGGCAATCGTCCCCCGCCTGGTGGCCGTAGGTGTCGTTGTAGGCCTTGAAGTAATCGATGTCGGCCATAATCAGGGACAGCGGTTCGGCCTGACGGGCCAGGCGGTCGTATTCCCTTTGGAGGCGGTCGTCAAAATGGCGGCGGTTGTAGACCCCGGTCAGACCGTCCCGGTAGGACAGCCGGCGGAGTTCGTCCCGGGCTCGGGTCAGCTCGTCGATCAGTTTTTCCCGCTCTTGCTCGTGTTGCTTGCGCCGGGTAATGTCCAGCAGGGTGCCCATGATGCGGACCGGCTCGCGCTCGTCTTCGTAGTCCACCTTGCCCCGGGTGTGGACCCACCGTTCCGGGCCGCCGGGCAGGACGATGCGATATTCGTGGTCAAACGACCCGCCGCCGGTCTCCGGAGGAAGATACAGGGCCCGGCCCAGACGACTCTTGACCTCTTCCAAATCCGAGGAATGGACCATGCCCAGAAAGGACCGGCCAGCCTCGTTCACCTTCTCGGGGGGCAGGCCGAAGATCTCGTACAAGCCGTCTGACCAGGCGATGGTGTCGGTCACCAGGTTCCAGTCCCAACTGCCGACACCGGCCACCCGCTCCGCCTCGGCCAAGCGGACCCGCATGGCCGCCAGTTCGGCCTGGGCCCGGGCAATCCGCTCCTCCTGGGCCCGGGCTTCGGCCAGTTGCCGGCGCAGGGAGGCCACCTCGGCTTCCAGGTCCTCCTTGGTCCTTTCCTTGTCCGCCACCGGCGCTCCCTGTTATGTGGAATGGCCGCTCCCGGCCCGTGAGGAGACGGCCTCGGCGAATTTTTTTAAAATCAGTTTTAAAAAAAATAGACCAATCATCCACGGACGTCAACGGTGTTCTGCCCGCGTGCGTCCACGCGGAAGGCGCCGGCCGTCAGAAAGCTTGATCTTGGCGGGCTCTCGGTCTACAAATAGCCGAGGCCCACTAATATCGAGGAGGAGAGACATGTTTCGACGCCTGACGATTCTGGGGACCGTGGTCGCGGTCGCGGCCGTGCTCTGCTCGCCGGCGGCGGTTCTGGCGGCCGAGCCACCGATCTTCGACGCGGTTCGGTCCGGCAAGCCGGCCCGGGTCAAGGCCGCCCTGGCCGCCGACCCCCGCTCGGTCAACGCCCAGACCAAAAAGGACTGGACGCCGCTCCACGTGGCCGCCCTGGGCGGCAAGGTGAGTATCGGCCGGCTCCTCCTGGACCGGGGGGCCAACATCCGGGCCAAGACGGAAAACGGCAACGCGGCGCTCCACTTTGCCGTGGCCCGCAACCATCGAGGCTTTGCCGCGCTCCTCCTGTCCCGGAGGGCCAAGGTCGACGCTCGCAACGACTACCGCCAGACGCCGCTCATCCTGGCCTCACAACTGGGCCAGTACCAGATGGTCAGGCTGCTGCTCAACAACCGGGCGGACGTCTGGGCCAAGGACAACGGCGGCAACACGCCTCTGCACATGGCCGCCTACAAGGGAAGCCTGGCCGTGGCCCGGCTGCTGATCCAGAAAGGGGCCCGGGTCAACGCCCTGAACACGGACAAGAACACGCCGCTGCACACCGCCGCCATGTACGGCCAAACCCGCGTCGCCGCCTACCTGGTGCGCCGGGGGGCCCAAATGAACCTCCGCAACCGAAAGGGACGGACCCCCCTCATCGTCGCCCTGACCTATGGCCGCACCGGCGTGGCCCGACTGCTGATCCGAAAAGGGGCCGACGTGAACCTCAAGAGCGCCGGCACCGGCTACACCCCGCTCCACCTGGTGGCCCAAAAAGGGTATTTGTCCCTGGCCAAACTCCTCCTCCGGAAGAGGGCCAAGGTCAACGTCAAGGACAACCGCTACCGGACGCCGCTCAAGTACGCGGTGAAAAACTCGCACCACAAGGTGGCCGACCTGCTGCGCAAGCACGGCGGCCAAATGTAGGCCGGGTCCGCCCGCCCGACCGGGGTCGCCCTCCGGTCGGGTGGGCGGCGCCTTTGGCCTCGAGGGGGTCGGTCGATGAAACCCAAGTCCATCATCCTGGCGGCCTGTCTGGTGGCCGGGGCGGTCTTCGCGGCCGGGGCCGCGGCCGAGACCAGGTACACTCGGGGTGACTGCTCGTTTTCCCTGTGGGCGGCGCCCAGTTGGAAATCAAAGCGGGTCGGGGGGTTGCTCCCCGGTCATCCGGTGTCGGTGCTTCGGCAAAAGGGCGCTTGGGTCCGGGTCCAAGCGCGCACCGGCCTGAAGGGGTGGATCCCCGGGAGTTTTCTGGCCTCGACCAGGCCGACCCCGGCCGCCTGCCGGTCCGGTCAGGCCCGGGTGAAACGACTCCTGCGACAATCGGCCCAACTGAAAAGGGCCATGGCGGCCCGAGGACGGGCCATTGGGCGTCTGGACGACAAGGTCCGGGAGCTGCAGCTTGGCCACCGCCGGTTGGTGGCCAATCCGAGCAACACTCGATTCTTGTTGATGACGCTAAAAAAACAGCAGCAGATCATCGATCGGTTGCGGGCGGAGATCCTGGCCCTCAAAAACAGGTGACAACCCGGCGGCAATCAGCCGGGTCGCACCAGAAGCTGAGCCGTCCAGCCCTCGGCCGTTAGTTCCCGCCGGAGCCCGAAGCCCGTTGCCTCGAAGTGCCGGCCGATCTGTCCGGCCCGGGACGCCAGAAAGCCGGAGACGACCATCGCCCGCTTGTCCGCCAAGGCCTCGGGCTCGAAAACCGCCAACAAGACGTCGGCCGTCAGATTGGCCGCCACCACCTCGGCCGGCCGGGAAACCCAGTCCGACGCGTCACCCACGGCGACCTCGATCACCCGACCCAGTTGGTTGCGGTCCACATTGTCCCTTGTCGTTCGGACGCACAGGGGATTGAGGTCCACGGCCGTCACCCGCCTCGCCCCCAGCCGGGCCGCGGCCAGGGCCAGGACACCGGTGCCGCAGCCCAGGTCCAACACCGACCCCACCGGCCCCGGATCGCAGACCCGGACCAAGAGTTCCAGGCACAGCCTCGTGGTCGGGTGCAGGCCGGAGCCGAACACCAGTCCGGGGTCCAGCCAGACGACCGCCTCTTCCGGTTTCTGACGAAAGACCGTCCCCACGGGCGCCACGGCCAGGCGACCCAGCCTCAACACCCGGAACTCCCGGCCGGCCTGCCACTGGCCGTAGGTCAGATGATGCTCGGCCCGGAGCATCAGTCCCGGGCGCCGGGCGATCAACTCGTTGACCGCGTCGGCGGCCGGGCGGGTAAAGAATAAAAAATTCCACTCGCCTTCGACCCAGCAGCCCAAAAAGGAAGGGTCCGCCCCGGACGGTTCCTCCTCCCGGCCAAGCCCCTGGACCTCATAGATGAACAACGGCTGGTCCGGCCGCAACATGGGTGGGGTCTCCAAAAAAAGGGGGCGCGCCCGGCCCCCTGTGTCGATATTGCCCCTTTGGGGCCCCTGGTCTATGACTCCAGAACGAAAATCACCTCGATGCGGACGCGGTATTCAATGATGTTACCGTTCTCCACCGACACCCGTTGCTCCATGATCCGCAATCCGGTAATGCCGCGCAGCGTCTTGGTGGCGCGATCGAAACCGACCTTGATCGCATCGTCAAAGCCCACCGGAGAACCGGCCACGATCTCGGTTACCCGGGCCACCCTTTTCTCACCGCCCATGTTGACCTCCTCTATCCCTGTTTAGTTGAAGACAAACACTCCCGGCCTGGTGACCGGGACCATTGATCTCGTTCCTGGCGGGAGTCGACCTCGCCGGTCGAAAACAGATGCCCTGCCTCCGAAAACGGCAGCCGGACGCGGCAAGAATCCCCCCCCTATCTCACGGACCGCACCCCCCGTTCTGGCGCCCGTCCGGTCCGGAGAAACCCTTTCATGGCAGGGTGTGACTAAAATTCTAGCACGCCGCCCCGGGGAGGGCAAGACAGGGAGCGCGATTTTATCAAACAAAACAGGCCGTCATTGACGGACCGGGGTTTTTTCGTCCCAGGCCAACCCCGGCTTGACAAATCGTTACAAAACCCTATAGTGATAGCCGACATGAAACAGGCCGGCCGTCATCGGTCGGCCCTTGAGGGCGCCCCAGGGGGGCCTTTGGTCGAGGCGGCCCTTTTGGTTAGGGCGCCATTGTTGTTGGCGGCGGCCGGGGAAGACGCTGCGGCCCATCGAGTTTCGACGTGGGACCCGGTCTGGTTGGCGAGTTGACGAAATACCCCCGGCCGGAGACGACGATGGACCAGCGGCCCCGCCGGCGGCCGGACAAGGGGCGACCGCGGTATTGGGAGCACCTGACCCTGGTCAGCCAGGTCGGGTTCACCATGGCCGGGTCGGTCATCCTGTTTTTGCTGGCCGGTTTTTTCCTGGACCGGCTGCTCGGGACCGGCGGCCTGTTCACGGCCATGCTGACGGTGCTGGGTGTTATCGGCGGAGGGTATACGGTCTACCGACAGATTCTCAAGCTGGAAGCCGACACCGAAGACGAGAACGACACGTGAGGATCGAGGTGAGTTCCGAGGATGAATCGAGCCGGACTCTGTGTCGTCGCATCAGCCTCAAGGCCCTCGGTCTGACGGCCGTGGCCGCGGCGGTCAGTCTGGGTCTGGGTTACTACCCGGTGGCCCTGGGTCTGGTTTTGGGCGCGGTGGTATCGGTCGTCAATTTCTGGCTCATGGCCAGAATGCTGCCCTACCGGCTGAACCAGAGCCAGGCCCGGGCCACGGCCATCAGCTACTTCGGCCTCCTGGCCCGCTATCCCTTGCTGGCCGTGCCGTTGATCATCGGCGTCCTGACCCCGGCCGTTTCCTTTGGCGCGGCGGCGGCGGGACTGTTCGCCGTCCAGTTGACGATTCTCTTGGACCGGATCATCCCGGCCGGCGGTTAGACCCATGGAAGAATTCCTCCACGCCCCCAAGTGGATCTTGACCCTGTTCGTGCACGAGGTGGTGCTCAACGCCGACACCATCATCCACACCCTCGTGGTGATGGGCCTCTTGATTTTGTTCGCCCTGGTCTCCACCAGGAAGATGAGCTTTTTGCCCGGCCGCTTTCAGACCATCGCCGAGTTGATCGTCGTCGCCTTCGAGAACCTGGTCCACGACGCCCTGGACGGCCGCAACCGGAAGTATTTTCCGCTGATCCTGGTCCTGTTCCTGTTTCTTGTCCTGAGCAACTGGCTGGGCCTGGTTCCGGGCCTGGGCGAGCCGACCCGGGACCTGAACACCCCGCTCAGTTTGGGCATCATGGGCTTTTTCATCGCCCATTACGCCGGCATCCGGACCAAGGGCCTCAAGGGCTACCTGGCCCAGTACGTCGAGCCGATGTTCTTCATGGCCCCTCTGAATGTCATCAGTGAGGTGGCCAAGGTGGTCTCGATCTCGTTTCGTCTGTACGGCAACATCATGGGCGGGGCGATCATCATCGCCGTGGTCTCGGACCTGGTGTTCTCGCTGCTGTTGCCGCCGTTTTTGAACGCCTTTTTCGGCCTGTTCGTGGGGACGGTGCAGGCCTTCGTGTTCACCATGCTGACGACGGTGTACATCTCGGTGCAGACCAAGTAGCAGGCTGGTCTTGATCAGCCTGCTGGGCGGGACATGGATGTCCCGCCAAATCGCGCGGACCGTCACTTCAAGCGATTTGCCCCAGTTGGTATAACCGCGCTTTTACCAAGTGGGGGTTGAAAAAGTCATGGACGACTTTTTCAACAACCTGGTAGGTGACAAGTGGCCGTTGACTGGACAACCTCGATCGTACAGGCCGCCGCCTTTGGCGGGGCGGGCCTATGCATCGGCTTCGGGGCCATCGGCGCCGCGGTGGGCGAGGGCTACACCGCCGGCCTGGCCAACGAGGGCCTGGCCCAACGGCCCGAGCAATCCGGTGGCATCGTCCGGACGATGCTGGTCGGTCAGGCCATCGCCGAGAGCGCCGGCATCTTCGCCCTGGTGGTGGCCGTGCTGCTCATCTTTTCCGACGTCAAGGGCCAGGGGCTGCTGAGCGCCTTCACCTTTTTGGGCGCGGGCCTGAGCATGGGGTTGTCGGCCATCGGGTCGGGCATCGGTTCGGGCCTGAGCAGCGCGGCGGCGGCGGCGGGCATCGCCCGGCAGCCGGGGGCACAAAACCAGTTGACCACCAACATGCTCATCGGGTCGGCCGTGTGCCAGACGCCGGCCATCTTCGGCATGGTCGTGGCCTTCATGCTGATGTTCGTCGATTTTTCCCAGGCGCCGTTGTCGCCGACCTGGGCGGCGGTGCTGGGGGCCGGTCTGTCGACCGGTCTGGCGGCCATCGGACCGGGGATCGGCAACGGTTACCCCGCCGGAGAGGCTGCGGCGGGCATCGCCCGGCACCCCGAGACCTACGGTGACGCCACGCGGACGATGCTCATCGGCCAGACGGTGTCGCAGTCCACGGCCATTTACGGATTTTTAATCAGTCTCATCCTGCTGTTTTCGTCTTTCCCGGCGACGGCCAATCCGGCCAAGATCGCCGCCTTGTTGGGGGCCGGTCTGGCCATGGGTTTCGGCGCCATCGGCCCCGGCGTCGGCGAGGGGGCGGCGGCCGGATACGCGGTCCGTTGGGTGTGTCGCAACCCGGAGCGGGTGGCCCTGCTGACCCGAACGATGCTGGTCGGGCAGGCGGTCAGCGAGTCGACCGGTATCTACTCGCTGATCGTGGCCCTGCTGCTGGTCATGGTCGTGTAGGCCGAAGAGAGAGGCTGATCGTGAGGGGAGGCTTGGCGTTCTGACTTATTTCCGCGGCTTCGACCCGGAGCGGCGCGGCGGCGGTCCAATCAAGGCGTAAGGAGAAAATGACAATGGCCATCGAAATTGCGGGAAGTGACATCATTCGGGCCGCGGCCCTGATGGGGGCCGGCCTGGCCATGGGCCTGGGCGCCATCGGGCCCGGCGTGGGCGAGGGTTTCGCCGCGGGCAAGGCCTGCGAGGCCATCGGCCGCAATCCACGGGAGGCGGGACTGCTCACCCGGACCATGCTCGTCGGCCAGGCGGTCAGCGAGTCCACCGGCATCTACTCCCTGGTCGTGGCCCTGCTGCTGATCTTTGTCGTGAAGTAGGACACGCCGCGAACCATGATCAGTATCAACGCCACCTTGATCGTCCAGGTCATCTGTTTCCTGGTCCTGCTTCTGATCATGAACCGGATCTTCATCCGGCCGGTGAAGCGGCTGATCGAGGAGCGGGAGGCGTTCGTCAAATCCGGGGTGGCCGAGACCGATCGGTTTCACGACCAGGCGGCCCAGGGCGAGATCGATTACGGCCGCAAGAAGCAAGAGGCGATCCATACCGCCGGGGAGGACCTGAACCGGATCAAAGACGAGGTGAACGCCGAGGCCTGGGACATGATCCAGCAGACCCGGGCCGAGGCCGAGGCCTTCACCCGGCGGCTGAGCGAACAGGTGGCCGCACAAGTGAGTCAGGCCCGGGTCGAACTCGAGACCGAAATCGAGGCCCTGGCCGGGCGGATGGTCGAGCGGGTCCTGGGCCGGCGGTTAGGCCAAACCGGTGGGAGCGACTGACATGAAGCGCCGGCTGCCGCTGATAGTGGTCGGTCTGTGGCTGGTGATCTGGCTGGTGTGGCCCCTGGTCTCACCGCCGGCCGTTTACTACGAGCCGTCCCCGATTCTCTCGGTCGGGCACGTGGTCACCCACCTCGACCTGGAGGCCCACTTCAACCAGGCGGCCGAGGTCATGGCCAAGTCCAAGGCGCCGGGTCGCCGGTGGTGGGACCGCGTCTGGCGGGTGCTGAACTTCTTGTTCCTGGTCTGGTTGCTGGTCAAGCTGCTTCGCGAGCCGGTCAGGAAATTTTTCTCGGATCAGGGCCGGTCCA
Source organism: Pseudomonadota bacterium (assembly GCA_018812395.1). Taxonomy (GTDB): domain Bacteria; phylum Desulfobacterota; class Desulfarculia; order Desulfarculales; family JAHJDS01; genus JAHJDS01. The sequence continues at coordinate 5,790 of JAHJDS010000147.1, read as the reverse complement.
GGCAAGAGGAACTCGAAAAACTCGAGGCGGCCAAGGCCGCGGCCCAGGCCGATTACCAAGCGGTTCAGGAAAAGTTTTTGCGTTTGTCCCAGGAGATCGAGGTGCTGGAGGCCGGGTTCGCCGCCCGGGCCGAGCGGCTCCGGGCCGAGGTCTTGGAACAGGCCAAATATGAAACAGCCCTCATTCTACGCAAGGCCCGGGAAACGGCCGAGGCCCGTTCCCGGCGGGCCCGACTAAGGCTGCGTCGGGAAATCGTCGAGCTGGCCGCATCCCAGGCCGAGCGGGTATTGCGTCAGGTGATCACGGCCGAGGATCACCGCCGCCTGCTGAATGAATACCTCTCCGGCTTGACCGCCCAGCGCGGCGGATAGAGGTCCTCGCTTCCTTTAGGACGGATTGGCCGCCGGTTCTTCCCCTTTTTTTTGGGGCGATTTCCAGCCGGGTTGGCCCGAGCCCGGGCCAGCGGTATAATATGGTCCATCGGTCGGAAATCGTTCGGCTGTGACCGAGCCGCCCTTGCCAGGGCAGTTTGACGGACGTCCGGCGACGAGACGTGTCCCATCCATCCGTTCTATTTTTAATTGGGTTGCCTGATGAACAAATGCCTGGCCGGCCCCGCGCCGATTGACAAGGTCGTCCTCCAGGAAGTGGGTCAGACCCTGAGCCCGGGCCAGCCGACCCAGCCCTGCTGAGGCCCGAAGACGACGCCCCGGGCGGGCGTCGATCCCCTCAAGCAACGGTTCGTCCGCGGCGCGGTCGAGACTCCGGCCGGGCCGATCCCGAGGGTGAACGCCGAACTCGAGACGGTCGACAGGTGGGGGACCGTCAAGGTCCGCCTCGGCGTGGGCCGGATGGACTACCTAGTCGAGCCGGGTCTTTACGCCCTGGGCGATCCGCACGAAAAGTCCCCCGTCCTGGTCACGGCCAACTACAAGCTGAGCTTCGATTCCCTGCGGAGCGCCCTGCCCGGCCGAAGCGCCTGGGTCCTGGTGGTGGACACCAACGGCATCAACGTCTGGTGCGCCGCGGGCAAGAGGACCTTCTGCACCGAAGAGGTCGTCCGCCGGATCCAGACGAGCCGTCTCGACCTGGTCGTGACCCACCGGACGGTGATCCTCCCCCAGCTTTGCGCCCCGGGGGTGGCCGGCTTCCGGGTCAAAGAGATGTCCGGCTTCCGGGCCGTCTTCGGTCCCGTTCGGGCCGAGGACCTACCCGCCTTCCTTGACCAGGGGTTAAACGCCGCGCCGGCCATGCGCCGCAAGACCTTTGGGCCGGCCGAGCGGGCGGTGCTGATCCCGCTCGAACTGGTCCAGGCGGCCCGCCTGACCATCATCGCCGGGGCGGTCCTCTTCTTCCTGGCCGGCCTGGGGGGCGGCCGGCCGTACTGGACCGAAGTCCTGACCGCCGGCGCCTGGGCCGCCACGGCCCTGATCGCGGCCTTGATCTGTGGCGCGGTGGTGACGCCGCTCCTTTTGCCCTGGCTGCCGGGACGCGCCTTTTCAGTCAAGGGCCTGGTCGCGGGCGCCCTGCCCGCCCTGGGCCTGGCCGGAGCGGTCCTCGTCTGGCGGCACGGCCCGGCCTGGTCCCTGGCCGGCGAGGCCGCGGCCTGGCTGCTGATCGTCCCCGCCATTTCGGCCTTTTGGGCCATGAACTTCACCGGCGCCTCGACGTTCACCTCGCTTTCCGGCGTCAAGCGGGAAATGCGCCTGGCCGTGCCGCTCCAGGTCTTTGCCCTGGCCCTCGGCCTCGGGCTGTGGCTGGCGGCCCGATTCCTGGCGTGAGGAGGCGTCCCATGAAGGCGATGGTCTACCTCCCGAACGTGGTCACCCTGGCCCTGGACGCGGACCGATGCACCGGATGCGGGGGGTGTCTCGAAGTCTGCCCCCACGAGGTGCTGGCCGTCGAGGACGGCCGGGCCAGGATCGTCAGGCGGGACGCCTGCATGGAGTGCGGCGCCTGCGCCACCAATTGTCCCTTCGAGGCGATCGCCGTCCAGAGCGGGGTGGGCTGCGCCGCGGCGGTGATCAAGTCCGCCCTGGGGCGCCGGCCCGTGAACGAGGCCGCGTCCGGGTGCTGCTGACAAAACGGGTCACCAGGCCTGTCCGGTCGGATTGCCCTTGACAGTCTGCCGGGAATCGACGTTGCGCCGTTGTCACCGGTTTTGATAGACCTTGCCCTTTCCCCTTTTTATGGTTACTATTCAGGTCAATGGAGCGTCTTCGGGAAATTATGGCCCGGGCCGAGGATAAAAAGGCCGATTACGGGCGCTATCAATTCTCGGAATCCCAAAAGGAGGCCCTCAACGCCTTCTTCGATCTGACCCAGGAATACATCTACACCGACGACCACTACCGGCTGTGCGTGGCCATCCCCAAGGTCTTCTTCGACCTGGACGCGGCCCTGCACCTGGTCCAGCCCGATGGGGACCTCCACCTACTCTGCTCGACCACCGGCGGCCTGGTCGAGGCCGGGCACGCCCAATCAGACCTGACCCTGACCACCCAGCCCCATCAGGCCGACCACCGGCTGGTCCTGCCCCTCAAGGGCCACAAGAGTCTCCAGGCCTATTTGCCTTTCTCTCCGCCCGACAATGTGCTCGGCCTGTTGGTTGTCTGGTCCTCGAACGATGTGGATCCGGACTTGAGTTTTTTCCTGGAAAAATACGCCAACCGGATCGGTTATTCGCTCCACAACAAGGAACTGGCCCAGAAAAACGTCGAACACCTCCAATTCATCAACTCGTTGGTGGCCGACATCGGTCACAACGTCATCGTCCCCAACATGTTTTTCAAGGCCTTCCTCCGTCGCCTGCGGGGCAAGGTGGCCATGAACCTCCAACTGGAAAGGGACCTGGACCGGGAACTGGGCTCCAGCCAATTGGGCGTTGAGGCCCGGGAAAAGATGGCGGTCTTTCTGCGGGACATGACCAACGTCAACGAGGGCCTGGAAGAGGAACTGGGCAACCTCACCCGACACTACGAGCAAACCAGCCTCTTTCTGGAGACCCTGCTTCGGAGGGCCCACTTCGAGCGGGGCGGTTACGTCCTGGAAAAGCGTCTGTGCAACTTCAACCAGCGGATCCTGGGGCCCCAGTTGGAGCGCTTCCGGGAAAGGCTGTCCCACAAGGGGATCGACATCAACGTCGCCACCAGCGGCATCCCGGACGAGGAGATCGAGGTCGTCGTCGACATGGGGCTCATCTCCCAGGTCTACGCCAACCTTTTCTCCAACGCGGCCAAATACACCCGCGCCGTCGTTGACGGCAACGGCCGGACGCTCAAGTACATGTCCTACGGCATGGAGCACCTCGAGAACGCCTTCGGCCCCGAGCGACACGGCATCAAGTTCAACGTCTTCACCACCGGCCCCCATCTGGACGCCGAAGACGCCGCTAAGGTCTTCAAGGAAGGCTACCGGGGCAAGAACACCGACCAGGAACCCGGCACCGGCCACGGCCTGAGGTTCGTTAAAGACGTGGTCGAACTCCATGGCGGCCGGGTCGGCTATGAGTCCACGGCCACGGGCAACAACTTCTTTTTCGTCCTCCCCCAGTAAGCACCCTTCCGGGTGGGCCGTCCCGGGCCGGTTTCCCGCCGGCCGCCCGCGGGAGGCGGCGAGCCCTCCCCATGACTACAAAAAAAGTGGACATGCCGGAATTTTCTGGTATGGTCTTAGTCGCTCTGAACCCACAGACGGACCGTTCCCGTGCTACGGAGCTTGGTTAGTTGAGTGAAGCCTCGAAATCCAGAGCCCAACCCGAACGCCAACCGCTGGGCAAACCCAATCCCTTACATCGCCGCTCGGCCACCGAGGAACAGGGCACCCGCCGCAATTTGTGGTGCCCCCTTTATTTCGAGTGTCTGGACGTGGCCACGGTCAACTGGTGGCGCGATTTCTCCTGCGAGAAATGCGCTAACCGACGGGTGATGGACAAGCCCCGGGCCGACGAGATCTCCAGCTCCGACGTCGTCGGTTGGGAGGATATCTGGCGCAGCGGCCACATCGGTGACTGAATCCGCCCGCCCCTGGCGCCGGGCGATCCGGAATACCTTTTCTCCCGCGATACGATCAATTCCCGACAGCCTGTGGCCGGACCCTCCACTCAGGTGACGCCGGGTCGGATCCCGGTTCGATCCGCCGGATTCTGGAAACCAGGCGCCAATGTTTTCGAATTCCGAAATTCGGGCCATTGATCATGGTCCGGCGACCCTGGATCGAGGGGCCCGGCCGGGGGCCACAAACATTTTTTTTCAATATTAACAGTTAGTTATCTTTTTTGCCACCCCGCCGCGCGCCCTGGCACGCCCCATGCTAGAACTACAGGGTGAAACTGATTCTTGTCGGGCAACCTGTAAGGAGGTATCAAAATGAGGCGCATCGCAGCCATCGTCTTGGTGTTGGTTATGGGCGTCAGCGGATTGGTTGGTTGCGTGAGCACCGCCTACCAGACCCCGGTCCTGGGCGCGGTCGGTATGGGTACCGGCGCGCTGGTCGGCCACGCGGTCGGCGGCGGGCAGGGCGCCTGGATCGGCGCGGCGTTCGGCGGCGTGACCGGACTGCTGGCCGGCTCCTGGTTGGGCGCCTGGAACCAGTCCCAGGCCCAGCAACAGCAAGCGTACTACCCCCCTCAGCAAGGGTACTACGCCCCCCAGCAGGGGTACTACCCTCCCCCGCAGCAGTACTATCAGCCCGGCTATTGATCCGAATTAGCCGGCCACAACCCGGGTCCCCCCTCCACGGCGGGTCCCGGGATTGTTTTTCGCCCCGGTCGCGTTGGCCGGGGCTTTTTTTTTCGCCCCTGATGGGCGGCGGTCTGTCACCCCGGGGGCGGCCAGGGTCAAATTGTGGATTGATATTTGTGTATTTGTAGTTTTTTTGTTAGGATGGGCCTGGGGAAGCTTGGCACCGGAATCGGCTACCGGGGGAATTGGCTCGGCGGATCACGGATCGCCCTTCGAACCTAAGGAATGGGGGTTTAATAGATGAGGGCCTTGCCAGTTATCGTCGTCATCCTCGGGCTGGCCACGATCATCTTGATCATGACCCAGGTCTTTCCCGAGTTCGGGGACGGGATGTACGCCCTGGCCCGGAACATCTTTTTCGAGAGGTGGTAGCAACCCCCTCTGTCCGGTTCACGACCACCGCCCGCGGCTCACCCCGATCATGGAACTCCGGTCGACGATTGTGGGCCGTCCGTTTTCTTGGTTCTTGTAAACCGCCAGCCGATTGACCCGCCGGGGCCGGAAGTCATTTTTGTTTACGCCGTTCTTCCTTGGATAAGGGCCCTGACCCCGTGATTGACGGACACCCTGACGACCATTCCGGACCAGAGACCCCGGCCGATGCCGAACGGGCCCTCCGCATCGTCCGGGCCATCGAGTCACCCGAGGCCAACCTACCCACCCTCCCGGCGGTGGCGATCGAGATCAGCCGGCTGACCCACAGCGAGACCTCGTCGGCCGGTGACCTGGAACGATTGATCCTGACCGACCAGGCCCTGGCGGCCAAGGTGCTCGGCGTGGCCAACTCGGCCTATTACGGCGTCCGGGAGACGATACACACCATCCGGCAGGCGGTGGTCCTGATCGGTTTGGTCGAGCTTCAGGATCTGGTGCTGGGCGTGAGCGTCATCGGTCTTTTCGACCCCAAGCTCGAGGCCCAGGGCGTGTCGATCAAGGATTTGTGGGCCCACTCCATCGCCGTGGCCGCGGCCGCAGCCGCTTTGGCCGCGGCCTCGCCCCGGTCCCTGACGGTGGAAAACGCCTTTACAGCCGGCCTGCTGCACGACCT
>JAHJDS010000146.1 GCA_018812395.1 Pseudomonadota bacterium | reverse complement strand
TGTAGGCTTGCGGCCGAACGCACGGATAGGCACCTTCAATGCGGGGGGAGAATATGGCAGACGCAGACATCCAACAAGGACCGAAAATAGGAGGTCTGGCCGGCGTCGGCGCGGGGCTGACCCGGTGGACCGAGAAATGGATTCCTGATTCCCTGGTCATTGTCTTTATTCTGAGCATCATCGCCTTTGTGATGGCCTTGATCTTCGGCGGTGACGCCGAATTCATGAAATTGGTCGGCAAAAAGGCGGTCGCCGGCACCCCCGCCGCCGCCAGTTTCGGCGACCGGCTCTACGGCGGAGTCGTGGCCTGGGGTAAGGGCTTCTGGTTCTACCTGAAGTTCGCCATGCAGATGTGCCTGATCATGATGACCGGGTACATCCTGGCCCTGTCGCCGCCCGTTCGGTGGCTGCTGGACAAACTGGCCGGCCTGCCCAACCAGGACAAACCCTATCAGGCCATCGTGGCCATGGCCTTGTTCTCGACCTTCTCGGCCTGGATCTCCTGGGGCCTGTCCATCATCGGCAGCGCCGTGTTCGCCCTGTTCATGGTCAGGCGCAATCCCAAGGTGGACTACCGTCTCCTGGTGGCCTCGGCCTATTTGGGCCTGGGCTGCACCTGGCACGCCGGCCTGACCGGTTCGGCCACCCTGATGATGGCCTCGCCCGCCAACAAGCTGGTGGTGATGGGGACCAAGGCCGGCTGGATCACCGGGCCCATCTCGACCGGATCGACCATCTTCCATCCCTTCAACCTCATCCTGGTGGTGGTGATCATCGCCGTGGTGACCATCATCATGGCCAAGATGCACCCCAAGCCGGAGAACACCTACGTGGTCTCGCCCGAACTCATGGACCGGCTCAAGATCTATGAGCCGCCCACCCGGGAGAAGACCAAGTCGCCTTCGGACTTCCTGAACTGGTGGTGGGGCTTCAACCTGATCATCGTCATCGGCGGGGCCATCGCCCTGTACTCCTACCTCCGGGGCAAGCCCGTCGGGAACTGGTTGACGCTCAACAACGTCATCTTCTTCTTCCTGATGCTGGGCATCCTGTTCCACTGGCGGCCCTGGTCATTCCTCAAGGCGACCGAGGAGTCGGGCAAGGCGGTGTGGGGCATCGTCATCCAGTTCCCCTTCTACGCCGGCATCTTCGGCCTGATCTTTTTCACCGGCCTGGCCACGGTCTTCACCGGCTGGTTCGTGGCCATCAGCAGCAAGGCGACGTTCCCGATGTTCGCTTACTGGTACGGCGGCATCCTCAACTACTTCGTGCCCTCGGGCGGCGGCGAGTGGCTGATGACCGCGCCGTATCTGCTGCCCGCGGGCAAGGCCCTCGGGCTGCCGGCCTACAAGACGGTCATCGCCTACGCCTGGGGCGACATGATGACCGACATGATCCAGCCCTTCTGGGCCATCGCCATGCTGGCCGTGGCCAAGCTCAACTTCCGCGACATCATGGGTTATCTGATGGTCATCTTCGTCGTCTACTTCGTCATCACGTCCATCGCCTTCCTCATCTTGCCGTGGATCTAGGGTCGCGCCCCTGATCCAAAGCGTGAATCATCCCCGGGGGGCCGATCGGTCCCCCGGGTTTTTTCTCCGACGGCTCGTGATGAATGATCCGGCCCGGCCACCCCCGCAAAATTCTCCGACACTCTCCCCCGAGCCCCGGCCTCCAGCCCGCCCGGCTGGGGCCGGGGTCCTTTGTCCTAGTTACCTAGACAACTGGTCAGGAATCGGTCCAGGGCGGCGGCGAAGTTCTGTCTGTCTTTTGGGGAAAAGGGCGGCGGCCCGCCCAGGGTCTGCCCCGAGTCGCGCAGGGACATCAGGAAGTCGCGCATGGACAGGCGCTCGCGGACGTTTTCCTCGGTGTAGAGTTCGCCGCGCGGGTTGATGGCATATGCCCCCAGCTCGACCACGGCCGCGGCCAGGGGCAGATCGGCGGTGATGACCAGGTCCCCGGGGCTTACCTGGTCCACGATGTGCTGATCGGCGCTGTCCATGCCCCGGGGCACCACCTGGCTGGTGATGAGCGGCGAGGCGGGGGCATTTAGCGGCCGGTCGGCCACCAGGACGACCTCGATTTGGAG
>JAHJDS010000145.1 GCA_018812395.1 Pseudomonadota bacterium | reverse complement strand
CGGCGGCCAATATCTCTCTTCTCCCCCCGATCAAGGGGCCGCTTCGGCGGCCTCTTGGTCACTCATCGTCACCGGCCCGGACTGAAATGAGCCTCATCCCGGGCCGGTGCGGGTGATGGGCAACCGGCCCGACCGACCTCCTCCTTCCCCCCCCGGTTGGTCGGGCCCCTTCACCCTGACCCCCAGGACGGACTCCCTCCCCCGGCCTGGGGGTCAATTTTTGAAACCCCGCCGGCCCAAAAATGAAATCGATCCCTGCCGCCTGACCTCGACCGTCAGCCCGGCCGAGGCGGACCATTTTCAATGGTCATGGCCTGGGGCCGAAGGCCATGTGCCCTTGGTGTCTGTTATTCCTTCACGATCAGCGTCCCTGACCCGCTGCGGTCGGCCGGGAGTACTGGTCCGTGGTTCTTTCGGTCGGACGTGGCCCGAATCTTGCCCCTGACCTGGGGTGGACGAGAGGACCAAAAAAAAATTGGCATCCACCGAAGCCGCCTTTGTATAATGAATTACAGGGGCGGACCTCGACCCGGGGTCCCTAATCGGCAGGAGTTCTTTCTTTCAACCAGCGCTTTAAATGGGGGAGATAAGGGGGCGCGTCTCACAGTCCGAACCGGGGGCTGACAGGGGGCCGGTATGACCCGCAAAATTTGGGTGTTGTCGACGTTGGTGGTGTTCGTCGGTCTGGCGTGGGTGGAGTCAATACCCGCCTTTTCGGTGGGCGGCACCAAGGCTTCCAGCGGGAAATATTGTCCCGGCACCGACCCCAACTACATGCCGCCGTCGCTCCAGTACATCCGCCGCCACAGCGTGGGGTTGCAGTTGGTTCAATACCGGCCGCCGGCTTATCCCGACCAGGAGAACAACTACTCGCCGCCGCCCGGGCGCTACGTCTCGGGATACGGTCCGCCGCCGAGATACCAACCGCCCCACCGTCGTTTCGGCCCACCGCCGCCCGGCCCGCAGTCCCGTTTTGGCTATCGCCGCTTCGGTCCGCCGCCCCGGTGGGGCATGCGGCCCCGTCCGAGGTGGGGCGACCCGGTCATCCGTCGGCTTCGCTTCCGCCTGCGCCAGGTCCTGGGCGGCCTGCGGGCCGAGATCCGCGGCCCGAACCCCAGTCGCGAGCGGGCCATGTCCCTGGTGCGGGAGATCAACAGCCTCCGGTCCCGTATCCTCCAGCGGCGGGTGCTCAACCGCCTGCGGCACCGGTCGATCGCGCCCCGGCATGTCAGCCAATACGGGCCGCCGCCCCGTTACTTGCCTGGTGGCAGCCCGGCCTACGCCCCGGTCCCGCGGCCGTATCGGGCGGCTCCGCCGTCCGGTCCCGCATTCAGGCCCAAGGGCAAGACCAGCGTCAAGTTTCCTGAACCCCAACGTTGGTGGTAACAGGCTTCATCACCTGACCCCTTCTTGGTTCCGGGCCGCCCGAGAGGGCGGCCCCTTTTTTTGGGGGGGAAGCTACTGGGCCGTGGGCGCCGTCACGTGGGACATCACTGGTTTGGTTGGGGGTGGCGGCGCACGAACGGGATCAGCCCGGCCGACACCAGGCAAAATACCCCGAGATAGCTGAACACCAGGCCGAATTGTGTGCCCTGGCCGCCCGGTCCGGCGGCCAGCAGATAGCCGCTCAGCCAGGGGCCCAGGGCGCCGGCCAAAAATCCGTAGGCGGTGAACACCAGCCCGAAGATGGCCCCGAAGTGCCGGAGGCCGAAGACGTCGCTGGCCAGGGGCGCTGACACGGCGAACAGGGTGCCGAACCCGAAACCGACCACCGCCGCCAGGACCGCGGCCGCGGTCAGCGAACCCCCGTGGGGCATGATCAGATAGGCCAGGCCGGCGGCGGTGAAGGCCAGACACATGGTCGGACGCCGACCGACCAGATCGGACAGGTAGCCGGTCAGGATGCGGCTCAGGCCGTTGGTCAGGTTGAAGGCGGTCAGGATGACCACCCCGGCGGCCACCTGTTCCGGAAAGGTCCGGCCGAATTGTCCGGCCAAGGTGACCATGGCGATCCCGGCGGCGCCCATCATCGCCCAGACGCCCCATAAAAACCAGAAGGCCGAGGTCCTGACCGCCTGAGTCGCGGTCAGGGACGGCCCGGGCAAGGCCGCCGCGGCCGTCGCCGGGGGCGCCGGTAAATAGTCCTCCCCGGGCGGGGCGCACCACACCGCGGCGGCGAGGCCGCCGACCAGGACGCAGCCGACCATGACCAGATTCGTGCCCAGGTAGCCCAGGCCCTCGAGTCCCAGGGCCAGTAGCGGGGCCACGACCGCCGCCGCGCCGCCGAACATGGTGTTGACGATGCCCGACACCACCCCCCGCCGGGCCGGGTGCCACATCTGGACCGTGGTCAGGGCCGGCAGGTAGCCGAAGCTCGAGCCCAGGCCGACGCCAAAGGCCCAGGCGTAGACCTGCCACAGGCCGCGCACCGGCCAGGCCACCAGCAGCGTGGCCAGACCGCAGAGCAGAATGCCCGTGGTTATCATCCGGCGGATGCCCAGGCGCACCTGGAGCTTGCCGACCACGAACATCATCACCCCGGCCCCGGCCAGGACGAAGAACAGGCAGGCCCCGATGGCCCCGGGCCCGACGCCCAGGATGCGGGCCCACTGAGGCCCCATGACCCCGGTAAAGCCGAACACCAGGCTCCCCGGCCAGAAGACGGCCGCCGCGCCGCCGACAACCGCCTGAATCCCGCCCTTGAACGCCATGCCCGCCGACCCCCGCGATTTGTCCTCCGAGGTTTTCCCATGTTCGGCCCGCCCCGTCAAGGAGACCGGCCGGCCGGTGGTCCGGGCTTGACGCCGGGGGAGGGATGGACATATATTTTTACGACCGACGACTAATTCGGATTCCACTCAGGACGAAAGGCCAAT
>JAHJDS010000144.1 GCA_018812395.1 Pseudomonadota bacterium | reverse complement strand
GGAACTCGTCGGCAAAGGTGGCCTTGATCACCCGGGGCAGCCAGTCGCTGAAAATGGTCATGCCCGGCTGCAACCGCCTGTCCTTGACCACATCATTGACCGATCGGCCGTCCCAGGCGGACAGAACGGCCACGACTTTTTTCAGCAGCGGCCTCTCGTTCGGGGGGGCCTTGGCCAGGGCCCGGGCCATGACCGGCAGTATCTTCTTGATGGCGCCGCCATAGGAGTGGTGACCGTTGAGGTAGTACAGGCCGACCCCGCCCAGCCAGCGCATGACCTTCTGATTGGCCGCCAAATTAAGCCCCCGGCGGCCGGCCAGGGCCCGGTCCACCCAGATCGACCGGTAGAACGGCCCGAAGTGGAAATACCCCGTCCGAAAGGCGTCAAATGGATTCCGGGCGTCCGGGGAGGCCTTGTTGTTCCAGCCGGCAACGTATCCCTTGGCCGGGTTCATTTCGTGGGCATTGGGCAGATAGCGTCCCGTCCACTCCGCCCGGCCCGTACCGGGCAGGGGCAGGCGGGGATCGTACCCGGCCGGTCTCTGGGCGTTCAACCCGGTTTGCCAGTACCCGATGTTGCCCTTCACGTCGGCATAGATGGTGTGCAGCGAGGTCCGGATCAACGACATGGCGGCCCCGAACTGCTTATAATCTCGAGCCGTCATCGCCCGCAGCCACCCCTCGCAACTCAGCGGTTCCTGTTGCCAGTGGGTCATCTTCACCGCAAAGACCCGGGCGGCCTTGGACTTCTTGGGGTCAAAGGGGAAGGGCGAGATCACCGGGCCGTGCACGGTGCGGTAAATGACGACCTTGATCGCGCCCTTGCCGGCGATCTTGATCGTCTCCACCCGTTTGGTCATGGTCCGCCAGGCGCCCTTGAACTTGTACTGCTCCCGGTTTTTGGGATTGAGTTCCTCCTGGTAGACGTCGATGCTGTCGATCATGCCCACCATGTGGGTCCAGGCCAGGTGGCGGTTGTGGCCGATCAGGACACCGGGCACGATCGGGAAGGACATGCCCTTCACGTCAAAGGCCCCGCCCTTGAGCGCGACCTCGAAGATGATGCCGGGCACCGAATGCCCCATCTGCGGCTGCCCCACCAGGATGGGGAATCCTGTTCCGGTCATCTTGGGCGACAGGGCCCAGGCGTAACTGCCCAGCCGGATCGGGGCGCCCACGGCCAGGGCGCCCGCCTCGGCCAATCGGGCCAGCCGGCCGTAGCGTCGGGCCAGCACTGAGGCCCGACCCAGCCCCCGGAGATACCCCGGCCGGGCCGAGAACTGCAGGCGGCCGGGGACGAAGTTCCCGGTCATTTTCCGGCGGGTGTAGGTCGGGGCCGAGGGATCGTTGATCCATTGCCAGTCATTGAACACCTTCCAGCCTTGGCGTTTGCCAAACCGCTTGGTCAGCTTCTGGAGGTAGGCCAGGTTGTAGATCTCCTCGCCCCCCAGCACCCCGAAGAACCGAGTTAAGAGGGTCACGAAGGCCAGGACGTCCGAGACCGTGAAGGGCCCGGGCCTGATTTTCAAGGCCAAATACTCGAGCGGCATCTGGCGCGGGTCCTTCAACACCTCGGCCACCCGCCGATTGACTCCCTTGAGATAGGCCTGGATCAGCCGGCGAGTCCTTGGGGGGAGTTTCTTGAAGATGGCCTGGTATTCGGCCTCGGTGTAGCCGGTCAGCCGGTTTTTCATGTCGGACGCCACCAGCTTGGGCACGAAGATCGCGGCCAGCGTCCCCTTGCCCCAGCGCCGGTTGACCTCCATCTGCCACAGGCGGTCCTGGGCCGTGACGTAACCAAAGGCCCCGAACAGCTCGACTTCGGTGTCGGCCTTGATGACCGGGATCCCGTACTTGTCCCGGGTGACGCTCACCTTGGCCGAGGCCGGGCAGGCGATGGCCGCCGCGCAGAGAACCAGGATCGCGGTCTTGAACCAATTGATCATTTCCCCCTCCCCCTTTTTTCCTGATTTCAGACGGAACCGGCCCGTCATCATCCACGGTAGCATTGTCAGGCCCGATATCAAGGATTTTCTCCCTTGGGGCGATTTCCCAATGAATTCGACCTTCACCGCCCGGAGGCGGCCCAGGCGGCTTGACTCGCTGCGGATTCGTTATTTCCGGTGACCGAGGGGCATGACCAGGAGCGGCTGGTGCTTGTCGGGCAGACCGAGCCGGTCCCGGATGGTGTTGACCCGCATGGCGCCGACGATCCCCGCGGCCAGGCCCATATCCTGGACCATGAGAAAGATGCTCTGGGCCACGCACCCGGCCTCGACGTGGACGTAAACTCGGCCCCGCGCCGCGTACTTCCAGGTGGTCCGGCCATACTCGCCGGTGATGACGATCATCACCGGGGCCTGGGCCATCCATTTCTGGAACCAGGCCGCCCCGGCCACGTCGGCCCGCAGGTCGCCGGCCTTGACCCGCTTCAGATCGTGTTTTCCGGGCCGGTAATGATACACCCCGGCCGGCAGGTCCTTGACCCCGTTTTGGCCGACCACGGCGTAGAGATCGAGCGGGTAGGTCGCCCCGGCCGAGGGCACGGTCTTGAAGATCGGCCCGGCGGTGATCCCGTAACCGGCCCACAGGATCTGGGCCAATTGCTTCAGGCTCAACGGCGTGGCCTTGAACGACCGGATCGTTCGCCTGACCTTGAGGGCGTAGGCCACGGTCATCCGGCCGGTGTAGGTCTGCTGGGGCAGGTCCACCACGTCCGACGGGGGGGTGGCGTTGATCGGTGACGCGGCCAGCGTCAAGCCCAGCCCCCAGGTCAATAGCCCCATTTTTTTTAGCATTCAGGCCCCCTGGTTTAATCAATCCCCCGGCCCTCGGGATTTTCGAGGCGATATCCCGATGCCTCCCAGGCCCGGCGCATCACCGGGTTTCGGCGCAGGTATTCATCCACCAAGGCCCGGGGCACCCGATTGAGCAGGCAGGAGAAATTGACGCACCTGGGGCAGTGGTGACGAGCCAGGGAGAAACCAAAGGTCAGGGCCGAGGCCAGGGCGGCCAGGGCCATGAACACCAACGCCCAGGCTGCGAGCCACCCCGGACCGCTCGGGTCGGCCGCTAAGCGCCAGGCGGCCGCGGCCGGGACGACCACCGGCCACAGGCCGAGGAACAGGAAGCCCGTCAGCAGCAGCCCGTTCTCGATCCGGTTCATGGGGCCGGGCCGGTAGCGCCAGAGCTTCACCAGGCCGTGGTTGGCCAGGCAGTGGAGCACCAGGCCCTCCCGGGCGTAGTAGGGGCAGTGACTGCACAGGATGCGTATCTCGACGAAACCGAAGAACAGGAGATAAAACAGGGCGTTGGCGATCAGCGGCCACCACCAGCCGGCCGCCAGTCCGACCAGCGCCAGGCCGGTCCAGCTCGTGACCATCAAGGGCAGGAAGTAGACGTAGAAGCCCAGGAGCGCACCGCCGTCCCAGCGGCACAGCAGCCGTCCGTCGAGCCCGCAATCCCGGCAGGCGGACCGGTCGGCCCAGGTACAGGTGGGTTTTGTCTGGTCGCGCATCATCCCAAGATGGTGATTGACCGTCCTCGGGCCTGGCCTACTTCCGGGCCACGAGAATGACCATGTTCAACAGCGACCGTAGGGGCCGGCGGTTGACCAGGGCCTCCCGCAGCTTGGGCCCCATCTTCCAGGCCAGGTGTTCCGTCAGGAGCTTCACCCCCAACGGGCACCGGAAGTAATACCCCTTGCCCTCGACGTAGCTGCTGACCCGTCGGAAGCCGGCCCCCAAAAAAAGGGCCTTGAGTTCGGCGTGGGTGTATTCGCGCAGGTGAAAGCCGGTCGCTTCCACGTCAAAGTAGTAGGACACGTCATGGGGGCCGGTCAGGCGGTTGGGGGTCAGGCAGACGTACACGCCGCCGGTTTTCAGCGCCCGGAAAATACTCCGGACCTGATCCAGGGCGTCCTCGGGGTGCAGATGCTCCATCAATTGATTGCTGAAGGCCACGTCCACGCTGTCCGGATCGAGCCCGATGTTGACGCCGTCGCCGACGATGACCTCGAGATTGTCGGGCCGGTCGAGGTCCTGGGTCAGCTCGTCGGTCACGTCATAGCCGTAGGCCTTGTCCACCCGTAGGGCCACCCGGGCGGCCAGGGCGCAATCGCCGGGGCCGATTTCGAGGTACACGCTTTGTTTCTTCAGAAAACGGCTCAGGAATTTGAGCTGTCGGCCGACCGTGGCCTGACGCTGCGTGGGGTCCTCCTTGAGGGTCAACTGGGGGTGGTCGGGCACCCGCCGGAACAGTTCATTGTAAACCGTGGAATACAGGACCGTCCTCTCCCGGCGGGTGGAATGGCGGAGCCTGGCGGCCAGGTCCTTCTCGATGAGGTAGTGATCGACGATCCGGGGGAGTTCCTCGGGCGGGACGTCGGGGACTTTTCGGAAGACCTCGAATGAATTCGTGGCCAGTGTCTTTTCCATTTTACCGCCTTGGGCCGACCGGATCGGTCGAGATGGGACTGTAATCAGCGTAGCATTGACCGGCGTCTAAACACAAGCGGCCTTCGGTCGGGCGACGAACGTTGCCCGGTCGAGGCGGATCGGTTATGTTAAGGCGTGGCTTACTGGGACAAACAAATCCACGCCCTGACCGGCCGGGCCCTGCAGCGCTACGGCATGCTCGCCCCGGGCGACCGGGTCCTGATCGGCGTCAGCGGCGGCAAGGACTCCCTGACCCTTCTTGACCTGATGCTGGCCCGGCGAAAAGTCATTCCCTTCGGGTTCGAGGTCCTGGCCGCCCACGTCCACCCCGGGACCGAGGACTACGATCCCGGACCGCTGATCGACCATTTTCAGTCCAGGGGGGTCGAGTATCGCCTGGTCGACTCGGACGCCGTGCCCCGGGCCCATTCGACAGAAAACCGGGAAAGCCCGTGTTTTTTGTGCGCCCAAGTGAGGCGCACGGCGTTGTTCAAGCTGGCCGACGAGTTGGGCTGCGCCAAGCTGGCCCTGGCCCACCACAAGGACGACGTCATCGAGACGCTTTTCCTGAACATGCTCTACGCCGGCAATGTGTCGACCATGCGACCAATGCAAGAACTTTTCGGGGGGCGGCTGCACCTCATTCGGCCCCTGGTCCTGGTCGACGAGGCCCAGACCCGTCGGTACGCCCGGGAGTTCGACCTGCCGGTGACCGACGCCTGCTGCCCCTCGTCGGGCCGGACCCGGCGCGATCAGATCAAGGCCTGGCTGGACGAACTCTACCGGGGAAACCGCAAGATCAAACAGAACCTGTTCGCCGCCCTGCAAAACGTCCGCCCCGAGTACCTCTGGCCACCGGCTTGAGGCGGGCGGCGGACCGTGCTATTTTGTCGGATGGCGGGAGTGAGGGCCATGACCGAACCCGGCGACGACCAACGATCCCCGGCGTCCCCGACCAAGGGAAATGACCGGGAAACAGCGGCCGCCACCGCCCGGCTCGAGGCCGAGGCCTGGGACAAGGAGAAACAGGTCCTGGCCCGGTCCGGCCGGGTCAAGGAGTTGATGGCCCTGGAGGCGGCCGACGGCCAACCCCGGGCCGGCGAGATTCATTCTCTTAGGCAACAAGTCCAGGTCCTCAAGTGGGAGGTCCAGCACCTGAGGGCCAGGATCAACCGCCTTCAAAACCCGTGGTACTGAACCGTTGACCACTCGCGACCGGCCAATCATTCTCGAACCGATCGGCGTCGTCCGCTCGCCGCTGAAGACCCGTGACCAGGCGCCGCGCCAGGGCCGGGCCACGATGATCCGGGCCACGATCGAGATCTTCGGGCCGTACCGGGCCCACCTGAACGACCTGGCGGCCCACCGTCACCTGTGGGTCCTGTCCTGGCTGGACCGGGCCGAGCGGGATATCCTCCGGGTCCACCCCCGGGGGGACCGGTCCCGCCCGCTGACCCACGTCCTGGCCACCCGGTCACCGGGCCGACCCAATCCCCTGGGCCTGTGCCTGGTGGATTTGGAGGCCGTCGATCCGGAGCGCGGCCGGCTGGAGGTGGCCGGCCTGGACGCCCTGGACGGGACGCCGGTGGTGGACATCAAGCCCTTTTCACCCGACGTTGACACGCCTCACTAAACAGGAGGAGACAGATGGCGGACGAGTATCGGATCATGTGCCGGGTCGTGGACATGCGCGGCGGCAAGCAGTGCGAGGCGGGGCATTTCCTGGACGAGGAGTTCGAGTTCAAGGCGCGGGGGACCGACATGTGCGTCTGGGCCTTGAACGCCGTCTTTCCGATGTACTCGGTCCTCAAGTTCGGGGGCTCGTTCCCCTGGGAGAGCGACCCGGACGTGGCCCACGCCGCCTGCCCTGACGCCGACAACCTGGTCGTGTTCGAGCTGCGGAGAGAAAAGGCATGATGACCAAAATCCGACGGGCCCTGATCTCGGTGACCGACAAGTCCGGGGTGGTCGAGTTCGCCGAGGACCTGGCCGCCTTCGGCGTCGAGATCCTGTCCACCGGCGGCACGGCCCGGGTCATGCGCCAGGGAGGCGTGACGGTCAAGGACGTGGCCGAGTTCACCGGCTTCCCGGAGATGCTCGACGGCCGGGTCAAGACGCTGCACCCCCGGGTCCACGCCGGGATTCTGTTTCGGCGCGACGACCCCGGCCACGTCGCCCAGATGGAGGAGCACGGCCTCGAACCGATCGACCTGGTGGCGGTCAACCTCTACGCCTTCGAGGACACGGTCAAAAAGGAGGGCTGCACCCTCGAGGAGGCCATCGAGAACATCGACATCGGCGGCCCGACCCTGCTCCGGGCCAGCGCCAAGAATTACGCGTCAATGACGGTCATCGTCGACCCGGCCGACTACAAACCGGTGCTGGACGAGATGAAGGTCTCGGGCGGCTCGACCTCCCGAAAAACCCGGCTCGCCCTGGCCAAGAAGGTCTACGCCCTGACCAGTCACTACGACGCGTCCATCACCCTTTACCTGGCGGACAAGTGAGCCGGACCGGGCGGCCCGGCGCGAAACCGGGTCCTGGTTATCGAGTGGTCGAGGAGTCATGATCGCCGACGTCTGCCTGAAGGGCGGCCGCGTCGTCAACGTCTATTCCGGCGAAATCATCGACCAAGACGTGGCCGTGGTCGGGGAGCGCATCGTCCGCGTCGGGGCGGTGGACGACCTGATCGGGCCGGCGACGGAGATTGTCGACGCCCAGGGCGACTACGTGCTGCCCGGGTTCTTCGACGCCCACGCCCACGCCGACCTGTTCTACAACCCGTTCGCCTACGCCGATTTCGTCCTGACTCGGGGCACGACCGGCCTGTTCAACGACGGTCACGACCTGTGCAACGCCCTCGGCCTGCCGACGTTCATGGCCCTGGTGGACCGGCTGACCGGCTCCCGGTCGAGTTTCTACACCGGCGCGCCCGCGGCGGCGCCGCCCTTTCCGGAAGTGGAAGGCGGCGAACTGATCTCGGACGACGATCTGGCCGCGGCCCTCGAGCACCCGGCGGTGCTGTCGCTGAGCGAGGTGACGCCTTTTCTGCGGGTGGTCGAAGGGGAGCCGACCCTGAACCGGCGCCTGGCCATGGCCCGGGCGGCGGGCAAGCTCATCGAGGGCCACACCACCGGCGCCAGCGAGGCCAAGTTGAACGTCCTGGCCGCGGCCGGGGTGACCTCGTGCCACGAATCGCTGACCGCCGAGGACGTTTTCCGGCGACTCCGCCTCGGGTACGCGGTCATGCTCCGCCAGGGCTCGATCCGCCGGGAGTTGCCGCGCTTGCTCGAGGCGGTCGAGCGCCTGTCGGCCTACGACCTCAGCCGGCTGATGCTGGTCACCGACGGCGTCTTCCCGGACCACCTGGTCGAATGGGGCAACATGGACTGGGTGGTGGCCGAGGCGGTCAGGCTGGGCCTGGAGCCGATCCGGGCGATCCAGATGGTCACCCTCAACCCGGCCCGTTACTTCCGGCTGGATCACGACCTGGGGGGCGTGGCCCCGGGCCGGCTGGCCCATTTGCTGGTGGCCGAGGACCTGGCCAATCCCCGGCCGCGACTGGTCATGGCCAAGGGCCGGGTCGCGGCCAGGGACGGCGAGTTGGTGGTCCCGCCCCTGCCCCGGCCCGACCCGGACCTGGGGGACCGGCCTTTCGGTCTGCCGCGACTCTCGGCCGACGACTTCCTGATCCCTGCCGCCAGACCCGAGGCGCCGGTGCCGGTGATCCGGATCGTCAACCAGACCGTGACCGACCTCGAAGAGATGGTCGTCCCGGCCCGGGAGGGTTTCTACCGGCCCGCCGGCCCGGTGATGGCCGTGGCCCTGCTCAGCCGCGACGGCGCCCGGCGGGGCCGCGGTTTCGTGACCGGACTGGCCACCAGGCTGGGCGGCCTGGCCTCAAGCGTGGCCCACGAGACCCACGGCCTGCTGGTCCTGGGTGCCGACCCCGAAGACATGGCCGCCGCGGCCAACGAGGTGATCGCCATGGGCGGCGGCGTGGTCCTGGTCGAGGGCGGGGACATCCGGGCCCGCCTGCCTCTGGCCCTGGGCGGCATCTGCTCCACGGCCGGCGTGCCCGAATTGGCCGGGCAGGTGGCGGCCTTCAATCAGGCCCTGGCCGAGCGCGGCTGTCCCACGGAATATCCGTTGTGGACCATGGGTTTTTTATCCTTCACCTCGGTCTTGCGGCTGCGGATAACCTACTCCGGCCTGTATGACGTCAAGACCAGACGGATCGTGTTTTCCTGAAGAAAGGTCGCGGGCGACCGCCAACGGCCGTCGATTCAGCGGCCCGCGGCCGGCGACGGCCGATGACGAAGAGGAGGGTAAGGGCGCGCGGAGCCGAGGTTTTTTTTGGGCCGGCCTGAAATACATTTCTTGACAAAACGATCCCGGCGAGATACTAATAATTCGGGTCCAATAGGTTGTCGAAAGTGCTGGAACTGATGGCATCACACTCGCCAGGTCTCAAGTCTCTTCCGCAAACCAGTTGGATTTTTAAAAGGCTCGTCTCTGGTTGGTTCAGTCCCGAGGAGCGAGGTCAGGCCGTTCATTTTTTTGGAGAAGTGTTAAGACATGAGTAAGAACATCTACGTCGGCAACCTGCCGTTCAGCACCAACGAGGACGAGGTCAAGGCCCTGTTCGAGGAACACGGGAAGGTCGATTCGGTCAGGCTGATCACCGACCGGGACACCGGCCGCCTCCGTGGGTTCGGCTTTGTGGAAATGTCCGAAGGCGGTGACGAAGCCATCGCCGCCCTGGACGGCACCGACTTTGGCGGGCGCCCCCTGAAGGTCAATGAGGCCCGGGAGCGCACCGAACGCCCGAAGAGCCGTCCCTGGTAATTCCGTCCGGAAGTCAGCCGAAGATGGCCGTTCAAGCCCTGCCGGGCCCCGGGCCCGGCAGGAGCCTTTTCCCTCGGCCGGTGTCGGAAGCGCCTCGAGGCGCCGCCGAAACGACGCCGGCCCTTCGCGGCGGGGCCTGGGGGCCGAACACGTTCAACGGTCATGCCCGCCGCCGGGTCCACCCCCCGGCGCCCGGGGTTTCCTTGCCGGACACCCTTCAGGCCGGTTTTCACTTTCCGGGGCCGATCGCGGGCCCTCGCGGCGGCCAACGCCGCAATCACCCTGCCCTTGCCGACCGGTAGACTACCCACCTTTCCCGTAATCTCCGCCAAGTATTCAAGGAAAAACCAAGAACATCTTACTCGTCTATCCCCAGCATCCGGGTACATTCTGGAGCTTCAAACACGCCCTCAATTTCAAGAAGGCGGCCAATCCCCCTCGGGACTGTTTCCTCTGGCGGCCGCGTTGGGCATCTACGGCCTCCACTTCCGGCGGATGTGCCGGAGCCGTCTCTAGGCCGCCTGGCACGAGGCGGGCCACGAGGCTCACCTCTCGTCCCGGGCCTTGCCGCCCACCGGGATTGATGTACAATTGAAGACAGGCCATGGATCGCGGGCCTGGGCGGTCGTCCCGCCTTCGATTCAGGGCCTCGGCCGGCCGGCGGCAATCTCCGGCGGGGCGCGGGGCACTCGTTTAATCGGGGGCCGAAATTCGAGTCTACGGGGTATCGATGGCGTCGACCGAAAAAAAGCATGGGCGGACCAGTCGCCCGTTGCGGGTGGGGCGGTATTTCGGGGCCCTGGCCGTGATTTGGACCCTGGTCGTGGTTTCGTCGCTCTGGTGGAACCTGTCCGAGAGCGAGAGCGCGACCCTGGAGGCGGCCCGCATCCAGGCTCGGACCGCTTTCGAGAAGGACGTGCTCTATCGCCGCTGGAACGCCGGGTTCGGCGGGGTGTACGTCCCGGTGACCCCGACGACACGTCCCAACCCGTACCTCAAAGTGCCGGACAGGGACATCGCCACCCCGGGAGGACGCCGGCTGACCAAGATCAACCCGGCCTACATGACCCGTCAGGTGCACCAGTTGGGGGCCCTCAGCCTGGGCGTGATCGGACACATCACCAGCCTCAAGCCCATTCGGCCTCAAAACGCCCCGGACCGCTGGGAGGCACATGCCCTCCGGGCCATGGCCCGGGGGGCGCCCGAGGTGAGCGCCGTTCGGCGGATGGGCGGCCAGGACTACATGCGCCTGATGCGCCCCCTGGTCACCGAGCCGGGGTGCCTCCAGTGCCACGGCGCCCAGGGCTACAAAGTCGGGGACATTCGGGGGGGAATAAGCGTCTCCGTCCCCTTGGCCCCACTGATGGCCAACAACCGCGGGCGTCAACGCGCCATGTTCCTGACCCACCTCTTGCTATGGCTGCTGGGACTGGGGGGCCTGGGTCTCGGCACTCGCCATCTCGGTCTCGGGCTCCAGGAGCGCCTAAAGGCGGCCCAGGACCGAGAGAGGCTCATCGCCGAACTCCAGGAGGCCCTGGCCAAGGTCAAAACCCTGAGCGGCCTGGTGCCCATCTGCTCCAACTGCAAGAAGATTCGGGACGACCAGGGGTTCTGGCAACAGGTCGAGGTCTACGTTCGGGAACACTCCGAGGCTGAGTTCAGCCACGGTATCTGCCCCGACTGCCTGAGGAAGCTCTATCCGGATATCGCCGGGGAGGTGCTGGCCGAGCCCGATGATTGATCGGGACGCCGGTGACGGCTCAAAAGTCTTGCCCGCGGAGAGGATTGAGATATAATTGGCCATGCTCCGGATAGCGGTCATCGACGGACAGGGCGGCGGCATCGGCGCCGTCATCATCAAGCGCCTCAAAGAGGCCTTCGGCGTGGACGTCGAGGTCCTGGCCCTGGGGACCAACGCCATCGCCACCTCCCAGATGATGAAGGCCCGGGCCAATCGGGGGGCCACCGGCGAGAACGCCGTTCAGGTCACCTCGCCCCTGGTGGACGCCATCATCGGCCCCATCTCGATCATCCTGGCCGACGCCATGATGGGCGAGGTCACTCCCCGGATGGCCCGGGCCGTCACCGCCAGCCCGGCGGCCAAGTTCCTGCTGCCGCTGACCCAGGAGAACGTCCAGGTCGTCGGGGTCAGGCGCGAGCCCCTGCCCCATCAGGTGGACGACCTGATCGAGAATTTACTCAAACCATGGGTGGACAGCCATGTGTGAAGCCAACGCTTATCTCTATGAGGACGGTCAGGAAACGGTGGTCATGGAGGGCGTCGACCTGGTCGAGCCCGAGGGCGACAAGATCCGCCTGGTGAGCATCTTCGGCGAACAAAGGGTGGTCCAGGGCCGGATCAAGTCCATGTCCCTGGTCAACCACAAGATCGTTCTCGAGGCCGAGTAACGACGTGCGGCTCCGGCCCGGGGAACGGCCGGGGCCGAACCGGTCGCCGCCGGACGCCGGGCAAGGAGGGTGAATCATGACGGTCGACGAACTGGCCAAAAAAATCACCTGGCTGGGCCACGACACCTTCCGGATCGAGGCCTCCCAAGTGATTTATTTCGACCCGTTCCAGATCGCGGGCGGCCCCCGGGCCGATCTGATATTCCTGACCCACGACCACCACGACCACTGCGTACCCGAGGCGGTCGAGAAAATCGCCGGGCCGGACACGATCATCGTCACCGAAAAGGACTGCGCCGCCAAGCTGAGCGGATTCACGGTCGAGGTCATGAAGCCGGGCGATAAAAAAACCATCGCCGGACTGGCGGTCGAGGCCGTCCCGGCCTACAACATCGACAAGCAGTTCCATCCCCGGAAAAACGCCTGGCTGGGCTTCATCCTCGACGTCGACGGCGTCCGGGTCTATCACGCCGGTGACACGGATCACATCCCCGAGATGAAGCTTTTACAAAACATCGGCATCGCCTTGCTGCCCGTCAGCGGGACCTACGTCATGACCGCCGACGAGGCCGTGGCCGCGGCCAAGAACATCAAGCCGCAACTGGCCATTCCGATGCACTACAACGCCATCGTCGGCACCGACGCCGACGCGGCCCGGTTCCAGGCCGACCTCGAGGGCCAGGTGAGAGTGACGATCCTGCCCAAGGGCGATTGACCGGCCGGGTCCGGCCCGGACCCGGCTTTCGGTTCCGCGGCCTAAATTCCCCTTAACAAAACAACGGCCCCGACCGGACTTGCCGGAAGGGGCCTTGGTGACACCGCTACGACGGTGATTATTTGAGCGGGGACGAAACCCGGACCGGTCTGGCCTGCTCGGGCACCCCTGACGCCAACTGGGGTCCGATCACCAAAGCGGTCATGGCCAAAAAGAGCCCGATCAAGATCAGCGTTCTCATCTCTCGTCCCTCCCCCGCGAAACTCCGCTGTCGTCCAATAGTTGTCAGCCCAAGGCGAGTTGATCCTCGATCACCACGTCCTGGCGGGCCAGGTCCCGTTGATCGCTTTTTGAGCCCCATTCGGCCGCCCGGTCGATCGTGACCGCCGCGGCCTTGGCCGGTCCGTCGTGGCCCGGCGCGGCCGTGGACACCAGGCCGATACCGGCGAAATTGAAGACCAGGAACAGGATGAAGACCGTCAGTCTTTCCACGGGATGCCTCCCCCAGGGGTGGTGTTTGAGCCTCCGCCCGCCAGAGGAAGCAATCATCGCGCCAAGGACGGCCCTTCACTCGGCGCGTAGTTTAACGGAACGATATGACGAAATAAAGACAAAATTTGGCTGGACATGAAAATTTTTTCGCCGCGCCCTCCGGACCGGATTTCAAAAGGCCGGCCGCCCTGATTCCGATATCCGGAATGCCCGCCCCGAACCAATGGCGCCCGGCCGGGGCCACCAGGCGGCCCCCCTGGCCGACGGCCGTGGACTCAAGGCCCCAGGTGGCGGGCCAGCCATTGCCGGACCAGGGTATAGGCCCGGGCCGCGGCCGCCGGGTCATACCCGATGGTCGCCCCTTGGCCGCGACGGGCGCGGCGGATCGTCTTTGCGGCCGGCAGCCAGGGAAGATCAAAGGCGTGCCTGGCCCGGGGGAAGACGACGACCCTGAGACGTGCCCCGCTCCGGATCAGGTGACGGGCCTCTTGCCGGCACTGCTCGGCCGGGGTCCAGTCGTCCCGGCCGGCCAAGAGCATCAGCAGCGGCACCCGTCGCTGAACGGCCACCCCGTCGCCGCAATAGGGGTAGAACACCACCGCCGCGGCAAAGGTCCTTCCGGCCGGGGCAATTCTCGGCCCCAGGGCCGCCAGCGCCGTCCAGGCGCCGTGGGACCAGCCGATCAGCCCCAGGCGGCGGCGGTCGATCTTCGGGTGCCGGGCCAAGTACGAAAAACCCCACCACGCGTCACCGGCCCGCTCGCCGGCCGGCAGCCGGGCGCCGTCGCCGCACACTCCGCCGGCCAGCCCCCGGGCCTTCATCGAGGCCACCACCAGCGTGGCGTAACCCAGGCGGGTCAACCGTCGGGCCCAGTACCGCGTTCCCCGACGGGCGCCGAAGCAGCCAGAGAGCAAGACCAGCCCCGGAAAAGGCCCGCGGCCGGGGGGCAGAAACAGTTGGGAATGACGGGCCAGCCTTTGTTCCAGCCCGGCCTGGGTGACCGGCAAAGCGCCGGGGCAGCCCGTCAACGCCAGGCCGACCGTCAGGCCGACCGCCAGGCCGACCGCCCCAGCCCCCATCATGACGGGCCTCGTCATCTTGGCCTCGCAAAGGAGTGGGACGTCATTGACCCGGGCCCCGGTTCGCCGGATGTCGCGGGCCATGGCCGGGATCAGTAGTTGGCGCAACGCCACTGGCAGCGGCGCTGGCATCGGTAACTCGAACTGATGCAGTAGCGCGAGGACTGGCCCGAGCGACGGCAGGTGATGGCATGGCGGGTGCAGTTGCGGGCGCACCCCTTGACGCAAGCGCGCATGCGACGGGCCAAGCAATAGCCGTAAACCTGGTGAGCCCGGTGCAGACACTGAACCGGGCCGGCGTAACCGCCTGTCCAGCACCGATAAGCGTAACTGGCGGACTGACGACTGCACACGCCGGCTTCGGCCTCAGGAGAAGCCATCCCCAGGGTCAGCCAGATCAGGGTCACGAATACGACGCCAATCAATAACTTCCGCATCACTCCCTCCCCATAAATGCTCAGCCGGACCAGATCCGGCCTCGATCAACTACGTTAGGACATCGTCCCGGTGCGGCGCAAGCTTTTCTGAATGGTCCGTGGTTCGGTCGGTCGTCGGGGAGGGTTGTTCCGGTTACGCAGAGGTGGTGGGGCGCCCTTTCTCGGGCCAAGTCAACCGATCCGGCCCTCGCGCCCCGGGGCCAAATCGTGGCAGGGAATAATGCGGGCGATCTCGCCCGAATCCCTCATGGCCGTGACCCGCTGCACCGTCTCCCAGGCCTGCAAAGCGTCGGTGTGCACCCCGGGGCAGACCGCCGGCCCGGCCGACGGAAAGTTCTGCTCGTTGGCGCAAAAGCCGGTGATGAGCACTCGGCCCTGGGCCGTGTCCACCACCACCGACTGCCCCCCCGGGGTGTGGCCCGGAGTGAAGATGACCCGCACCCCGGGCGCGATCTCGGCGTCGCCGTCCAGGGGGACGAGGTCGACGCCGTCCAGGTAGTCCGGGTCGTAGCGGTGATCCAGGGGATGGGGATCGTGCATGAACTCTATCTCGGCCTGCTGGGCGTAGACCCTGGCGTTGGCGCAGGCGGCGGTGTTCTCGCAGTGGTCGTTGTGGAGGTGGGTCTGGATGACGACGTCGATATCGGCCGGCGTCAGATCGAGTTTTTCGAGCGCGTCCTCGAAGTATTGGCAGGTGATGCCCAGTTCCTCCTGCACTTCGTCCGGGACGATGAAGTCTTCCAGGCCGGTGTCGATCAGGATCTTTTGGTCGCCCCCTTCGAGGTAGAAGGAGTAGATCGGGATCCAGATGGACTTGCCGTAGCCGCGCAGGTAGGTCATGACGCCCTGGTCCGTGGCGTTGGCCCCGATGACCAGGGGATGGATGACGTAAGGTGACATCCGGGCTTCCTTTCAACAGACCCCGAGTCTATTCCTTATCCGGGGAAGGCAGAATCGGTTCGCCCCACTTCTTGACCGCGGCCACCCCGCCGGCCAGGTTGACGGTGTTGGTGATGCCCTCGGCCTCGAGCTGACGCATGGCCTCGTAGGACCGGACGCCCGAGTTGCAGATCAACACCAGCTTCTTGCCCCGGGGCACCTGGGCCATCAGGTCGTCCAGTCGCTCCTGGGGCAGGTGCACCCAGTGGGGGGCCAGGGCCTCCAAATACGGCGCGGCGTTGTCCATGGCCCGCACGTCCACGAAGATCGCCTCGCCCTTGTCCCGCTCGGCCAGGAGTTTCGCAAATTCGTCGGGCTCCAGGGCCCGGAGCCGGCCGTCCAGCAAATTCTCGGCGGTGTTGGCCGTGGCGTTGAGGATGTCCATGGCCGAGGCGAAGGGCGGCGCGTAGGGCACCTCGAGGTTCGAGACGTCGGCGATGGTCGGCCGGTGGGGCATCAGCGCGGCCACGGCGCTGATCCGCCCGGCCAGGGCGTCGCCGTGCTCGCAGACGCCCATCAGGCCCAACACCCGCCGGGTGTCCGGCTGGACGACGAGTTTGAGGTACATCAGCTCGAAGTCGGGGTAGAAGTGGGCCTTGTCGGCCTGGACGACCAACACCCCCACCGCCTCCAGGCCGGCCTCTTGGGCCCGCTCCAGGCCCAGTCCCACCTTGGCCACGCCCAGGCCGAACAACTTGACAACGAAGCTCCCGGTCACGCCGGGAAACGTCGCCTCGCCGCCGGCCAGGTTGGTGCCGATCACCCGACCGTGGCGGTTGGCCAGCGAACCCGAGGGCGCGTAGATGGTGCCGCCGGTGACCAGACACCGGTTGACCACGCAGTCGCCGCCGGCGTAAATGTCCGGGTCGGACGTCCGCAGGTGCTCGTCGACCACGATCGCCCCTTGCCCGTCGGTCAGCAACCCCGCGGCCGCGGCCAGCTCGCCGTTGGGCCGAACACCCGTGGCCACGATCACCAGGTCCACCTCCAGGGTCAGGCGGTCGGCGACGATTGTTTTGACGCCCTCGGCGTCGCCCTCCAGCCGCTCGATTTGAAGGCCGAAGTGGAGGTTGATCTCGTTCTTGGCGAGGTGCTCCTCGACCATCCGGGCCACGTCCGCGTCCAGGACACCCGGCAAGACGTGCTCGGCCATTTCGAAGACGTGGGTCTCGATCCCCCACAGGTCGGCCAGGGCCTCGGCCATCTCCAGGCCGGTGGCCCCGGCCCCGATGACCGCCGCCGTGCCGACCTGGCCCTGGGCGACCATCCGCTTGATGGCCTCGGCATGATGGAGATTCCCGACCGGATAGACGCCGGGCAGATCGATCCCCGGGATCGGCGGGACGTGGGGCCGGCTGCCCGTGGCCAGGACCAGTTTATCGTAAGGCAGCTCGTCCTCGAGGCCCGTGTCCAGGTTTTTCGTCCGGACGTTTTTGCGCTCCCGGTCGATGGCCGTGGCCTCGGTCCGGGTCAGGACGTCGATGCCCTTGGCCCCCTTGAAGAAGGCCGGGTCCCGGGTCATGTGAAACGAGGTGTTCCGTAAACCTTTGAGGTCGGGCACGTCGCCGGACACGTAGTACGGGATGCCGCAGCCGCCATAGGAGATCAGGTCGTCCCGGTCGATCATGGTCACCCGGGCGTCCGGGAGGAGCCGTTTGAGACGGCAGCCCGCTTTCGGCCCGCAGGCCACGGCGCCGATCACGACAACTTCTAATGACAAAATAATTGTACCCCTCAATCCCGCGGCTGGTTCCAGCCCAAGGGTCGTTGTTTTTCATTAAATATCCGGCGGCTATTCCCTTGACCGAGCCGCAGTCCGGTTTATCACCCCAGCTCGGCCGTGGGCGGTCCGCTGAGCTGAGGCAGGACGCCCCCGGCGTTCTGGAAGGCCTCCATGACCCGCTCCGACAAATAACCGGTCTGCTCCCGGTCGAAGTCCTCGACGTCAAAGCAGTAGCCGGTCTCCTCGAAGAGCCCCTGGGGCACGGCGTTGCCCGCCTCGGCCGGGTCAATGACCTCGTCCTCGTAAAAGCAGACCGACAGCCACCAGGGCTCGGAGTCCGAGATGATGATGTCGATCAGAAAAAAGACCGGCCGGGTCCGGCCCTCGGGCGCCGGGTCGAGACGGGCCCGCCAGGAAAAGCTGATCCCCGCTCGCTCGATGATCGTCCAGGCCACGTCCGGCCACCGGATGGCGGCCCCGGTCAGTTCGGCGAAGACCTGCCTCAGCGGCCGCTGTCGAACGGGCCATTGGTCCAGGAGTCGTCTCAATATCTGCTGGGGGTTCTGCTCGCCGGTCATGGGTAAAACGCCTAACACAAACCGGAGAATTGGACAAGCCCCGACCCGAGGGGAGGCCGCTTCAGCTTGCGTCGCCGTGATTCGAACTGATAGAATTTGTATTAAGAACTCATGGAGGATCATATGCGCCGAGTGCTGGCGTTGTCATTGATAGTGGTGTCGGTCACGGCGGTCTTGTCCTGCGGCAGCGCCCAGCGGACCGGCGGGGTCATCGGCGGCGCGGTCGGGGCCGTGGCCGGCGGGCTGATCGCCGGATCGAGCAGCCGCTGGATCGGGACGCTCCTGGGCGGCGCGGCCGGGGCCCTGATCGGGGCCGGCGTC
>JAHJDS010000143.1 GCA_018812395.1 Pseudomonadota bacterium | reverse complement strand
CCGATCTCCCAGGTTGGCTTCCTGGGCCTCGGCGCCATAGAGCTTGGCCTCCTTGGACTTCCAGACCTCGTTGCCGACGTTGTTGATCATCGGCTGCATCAGCTTGTCGTCGTCCTGGGTGAGCGCCGCCATGCGGATGCGCTCCATGACCGAGTAGGAGTACTCCAGGCCGTAGCCCAGGCCCCCGGTGGTCGGGTCGATGATGATCTTCTCCAGCCCGACGCCCAGGTTCCCGAGCAAGATGTTGAGTTGCTTGGCCAGGTTGACGTCAATGGGCGAGTTGCCGGCCAGGATCTGGTTGTAACCCAGGGCCGTGGCGCCGATCTGCTTGTGGTTGGCCTCCTCGACCGGGCCCAGCACCAGGTTCTTGCCCTGGCAGGCCTCGGCCACGGCCCGCATGGTCTCGATGTCCTTGTCCTTGTTGGCCACGCCCCAGACGATCACGGGCACCTTCACCGCCTCGGCCACGGCCTTGGCCTTGGCCGCCGCCTCCTCGGGCGGCGCGTCCTTGTCGTTGGGATCGGTGGACTTGAGCTGTAAGACGATGGCCTCGGCGCCGTACTGATCGACGCACTTCTTGGCCCAGGCCGCCGGATCGCCGGCCACGTCCTTGAACGGCTCGTACACCGCCGGAGACCATTCCTCGCCCGGGTCGTAGTCCCAGATCTCCATGGCGATGATCGGCCGGTGCGGCAGGTCCCCTTCGAAGGTGTGGAACGGGTAGGCCGTCTCGCCGCCCAAGGTGATGGCTTGTTCCCCGGTGCCGATGACGACCTCATTGATCGAGCCCGAGTAAGGGATCCTCTTCATTTCGTAAGCCAAAGCCTGCCTCCCATTCTTCTACTGGACCGTAAAACCCCGGCGAATCGTCGTGGATTCCGCCGGCCGGAATATCGGTGATGGCCTTTCAAACTTCGTTTGTTTCCGACTGGTTGTGTCCGGACCGTCTCCGGGTGACCCGCGCCTGGGTCGATTCCGGCCAAAACCGCGGACGATCGGACAAGATAAGTTACCCAAGGAGTCAAACCTTGTCAAGTGAAAACGGGTACGAATTAGGACTCCCAATGGTCTCACGGCCCCCGCCCCTGGGCCTCCGGCCCGGCGACCTTCTGGCCGGACGGACGGCTAAGGTATAAAGATATAGGTGTTTGCCGGTCATTTCCAGCCGGACACCGGATTAACGCCCGTGACCGCCAATTTTTTCCTCCAGGCCCGGTCGAGGCCGCAAAAAAAAGTGGCCGACGACCGCCCTGGACTTGTATATTTAGGGCATGGGCCGTCATCGCCCCTTTCCCGAACACCTCACCGGGGGGACTACATGAAAAAGTGGTTGGCGTCGGCCGTCGCGGCCACGTTCATTTTGGGGGCCGCCGCGATGGCCGTGGCGGCCGGGTACGACATGGCCGGCTACGGCCGCCTCCAGTTCGGCATGACGCCGCGGCAAGTGGCCCAATTCTACCGGGTCAAGCAGGTCAACCCGCGGCTGGCCGTGTTGAGGCCCATGATCAACTGGATGGGCGTCAAGTGGCTCCAACTGGCCTACTTCACCAGCAACCGGCTCCGGGCAGTGGAACTGGTGACCCGCTACGACAAGGCCCACTTCCTCCAGGTGGCCCAAAAGACCGTCCAGGATCTGGGGCGGCCGCTCGTCAAGAACAACGTCATCATCTGGATCCAGACCAGACGGCTGGTCCTGCTCACCTGGAAGAAGGCCAACAACAAGCCATATACCATCATGCGGTTCGCCCCCCGGCCCGTGACCAGAGCCCAACCCCGGCCCCGGCCGGTGCCACAGCCGGGACCCCTCGGCCAAGGTCCGGCCGGCCCGGGCAGCCCGGCCCTGCCCGCTTATCCGGGATACGGGGCCGGCCTGTTCCCCTCGGCCGGCGCCCTCGACGCCGCGCCAAGCATTGTGTCCAACGCCTACGCCGGCACCCTTTCCCGGTACCGGGCCGTGGGGGCCTACCAAGTCTGTTTTCACGGCGGCCGGTGCCGGAGGTACCAGGCCTCGGGCTGGGGCAAGAGCAGGGGCCAGGCGGCCGGCGTCTGCGCCCTGAACATGACCCGGCAGGTGGTCCTCTGCCGGGCCGGCCTCACCGCGGATAACGTCGAGTCGGCCCGGGTCGTCAAGGCCTGCCGGGTGGCCGGTCGATAGTTCGCGGGCTTTAACAACAAAAGGCCGCGGCCCCTTTTTAGGCCGCGGCCTTTTTTTTTTGGGTTTAAAACTCCGATTCGCCTGCCCGCCGGCCCGAGGACGGATGGGCTTCTGTGAAGAAATCACTGATCTCGATTCACCGGTCGCCAGGCACGGCCCTATTGATTCAAGGCCTTTAATATATTTATAAATAATCGACAAGGGCCATCTGGACGAGGCCAGAATGAAGGTTCGGACAAACGTCCGGAGAAAAAGAAAAGGGCGGTTCCTTGGCGCGGTTCCGCTTTTTGCCTCGAACGCTTCCGCCTGGAGGATGACCGGATTCTGAGTTAGTGCCTCGGCCTGGAGTACCACCTGGGCCGGGTCAGCTTCCATTTGGGCGGCGGGTGGCACAAGTCGACCAACGCCTCCAACGACCAGAACGGCACCCGGCGTCACGGCCAGAACGTGTGCTACGCCCTCAACTTCGCGGTCCAATACCGGGTGAACCGGTACTTGGTCATCGCCCCGGAGATCTCCGACTGGTACTACGGCTGGAACCCGTTCCGCGACCTGGGCGACGGCAACGCCAGACAGGCCGACTACGGCAGCGTCTGGCTGGCGGAAATTTCGTACCAGGTCCGTTTCTAGGCCGCGCTACAACATCTTAACCGAACCGGGACCCCGAGGGCTTGCGGCCCCGGGGTTTTTTATCCAGAAACAAGGGGCGGCCCCGGTTATTCCGCCCGAATCCCCGGTCGCCGTTCACCCTTGACACCCCCAGATTAGTCAAGTAACATGGCTCACCGTACGCTGAGGGCCGTTCAGGGGGGGAAAAATGAAAAGAATATGGCTTCTAGGGCTGGCTGTCCTGGTGTTGGTGGCCTTTTCGGCCACGGCCGGGGCATACCAGGTCAAGGTCGGCGCCCGGGTGGACACCGACGTGGCCTACATGTGGCGGACCGGTACGTCCTATGGCGCCAACGACGTGCGGATGCCGGACCTGACCACGTTCTACGTCGGCCTCCCGTCGACCAACTACCTGCGCATCGACTGGACGAGCAATGACAAGTCCACCGGCGCCCGAATCGAGTTCGGCCTCGGGGCCGGCCCGGGCCACGGCGCGGTCGTTGTCGGCCTGCGGCTGATGTACGGCTGGTACAAGTTCGGCAACTGCAAGCTG
>JAHJDS010000016.1 GCA_018812395.1 Pseudomonadota bacterium | reverse complement strand
GCCCCGGGGACCAAGCCGGCGGCCGGCCCCCAACCGGCTCCCGGACCGGAATCCGGGCTGCTCAAAAGGGCCGGCCGGGCCCTCAAACTGGGATTGTCCCACCGGGCGTTCATTCTGTACGATCGCGTGCGCGATCTCGTCCAGAAGCGCCGACCGCGGGACTATCAAGCGGATCCCGCGTTCGAGGCGGCCACTTTCGGCCGAGCCGAGGCCTTCTGGAGGATGCACCGGAAGAGCAAGAACCTACCCCTGCTCGCGAGCCAGGTGGCCGAGAAATTCCAGGAGGCCATGAACCGCTATCCCAAGTCGCCCCGGTACGCCTGGGCCCTGATCCTGCTCGGCCGGCTCAATCAGGCCACCGGCGATTTCCACGAGGCCCTGGGCTATTACGAACTGGTCATCCGGGAGCACGTCAAGAGTCGATACGCCCCGCTGGCCTACCTGGGACGGGCCCGGATCCTGATCGGGACCCGGCGGGAGGAAGAGGCGACCAAGGTCTACCAGGAGGTCATCAGCCTCTACCCGAAATCGCCCTATCTACTGCGAGCCTACTGGGGCCTGGGCAAGACCATGCTCGATATCGGCCGTTACGATTACGCCCGCTCCGTCTTCGTGACCATGCTCCAAAAGTGGCCGGGCGTCTATCTGAAGCGGCCGGAGGTCCTGTACTATCTGGGCGAGACCTATTTTCTGCTCCGCCAATACGCCCAGGCCCGCCACCACCTCTACTGGGCGCTCAACATCAAACCCAATCTGGACTACAACCACATCGCCCTGGCCCGGATCGGCGACACCTACAAGTTCGACAAAAACCCGGGCGCGGCCAAGCAGATCTACCGCCGGGTCATGGCGCTGTACCCGGGCACGGACGGGGCGATCATCTCCCGAATCCGCCTGGTGGAGATGGGCGCGGGCGGCGATCCGGTCCGGGTCTACCGGGGGATCATGAAGCGCTACCGCCGGCGCGAGGTGGCCCAACTGGCCCAGTTGAAGCTGGGCACCTATTACTTCAGCCGTAAACAATACCAGCGAGCCACGGCGACGCTCAACGACCTGCTGTCGCGCCATCCCAAGAGCCGGTTCCGCGAGCCGGCGGTGTACGTCCTGCAAAAGGTGCTGCACCAGCGGGTCCTGGCCCTGGATCGGCGCCGGCGATACCGGGCTCTGGTGAACTTTTTGACCGACAACCGAGCCCGGCTGTCGCCCCGGCGGCGCCGAACGTATCTGTCTCTGGAGGCCAAGGCCCGCCTCCATCTGCACCAGTACGATCAGGCCTATGACCTCTTTCACCGGCTGTATCTGTATGGAGACACGTCCCGGAACGTGATCCTGGGCCTGGTGCGCTCCAGCCTGGGGCGGTCCGATTATCCGCGGGCCCTGGAGGCCATCGACGAGTTTTTGAGGCGCTTCCAGAACCAGCCCCAGGCCGAGGAACTGGCCTATCGGCGGGGCTTCATCCTGGACCGGCTGGGCAAAAAGGCGGAGGCCCTCAAGGCCCTGTCCCACGCCCTGAAACGTTTTCCGGGCAGCAAGTGGCGGGGACGGGCCCTGGCCGCCCAGGGCCTGATCCTGGCCGGGCAGGGCCGCTGTCCGGAGGCGGCGGGCCATCTGGACCGGGCGGCCAAGGTCTTGGCCGCGGGCGGTCGAACCAAAAAGGGGCCTGGCCGCCACCTCCTTTTTCTGGTTTACTCTGATTTGGGGTCCTGTTATTTCCAGTCCGGTCGTCATCCCCTGGCGATCCGGGCCACCCGGGCGGCGATCAAGCTCAGTCCGGACGCGGCCACCCGCTGGCAATTGACCTATCAATTGGTCAAGAGCTACTTCGAGCTGAATCTGCCGGACACGGCCCTGACGCTCCTCCGGAAAATGGCCAAGGGCGGCGATCCGTTATGGTCCCGGTTGGCCCGGGAGAGATTGACCGAGCGCAGCCTCTGGCGCCGGGCCGAGCAGTTGGGGGTCAGCGTCAGATAGGGGCGGCGGCCCGACGAGGAACATTGGTTTGGGCGCACAGGGTGAGGACAAGACGGTCCTGGTGGTGGACGGCGACGAGTCGCTGCGCCGGACCCTGTCCCAGGCCCTGGCCAAGGAAGGCTACCGGGTGACCGAGGCCGTGGACGACGAGCAGGCCTTGGCCGAGCTTTCCCGGCGCCAGTTCGACGTGGTGTTTTGCGACCTGAACATGAACCGTCGTTCCGGCCTGCAGGTTCTCCGCCACACCCGGGCCACGTGGCCGGACACGCCGGTGGTCCTGGTCTCGGCCGAGGTCTCGGTCGAGGAGGCGGTCGAGGCCATGCGGGAGGGGGCCTTCGACTTCGTGCTCAAGCCCTACGACCTCGAGGCCGTGGAGCAGTTGGCCTTTCGGGCGCTGCGGGCCAAGGCCCCGGGCGGGCCGCTTTCCGGCGGCGCCCCCCGGGACTTCGAGCGGCCCATCGTCACCGGAGATGCGGCCATGGGCCGTCTCCTGGACATGGCGGCCAAGGTCGCCCCCTCGCGGGCCACGGTGCTCATCACCGGCGAGAGCGGCACGGGCAAGGAGTTGCTGGCCCGGCTCATTCACGCCCGTTCGGGTCGGGCCGCCGGGCCTTTCGTGGCGGTCAACTGCGCCGCCCTGCCCGAGAATCTGCTGGAAT
>JAHJDS010000015.1 GCA_018812395.1 Pseudomonadota bacterium | reverse complement strand
GAAAGATGAGCGTCAAGGTCTATTACGAGCAGGACGCCGACCTCAAGCGGCTGGCCGACCAGACCATCTGCGTTATCGGTTACGGTTCCCAGGGCCGGGCCCACGCCCGCAACCTGCACGACAGCGGCCTGAAGGTCGTGGTCGGTCTGCGCCCGAAAAGCGCCAACTTCGAGGCCGTCGCCGCCGACGGACTCGAGGCGGCGCCTCTCGACGAGGCCGTGGCCCGGTCCGGAATCATCGCCTTTTTGCTGCCCGATCCGGCCCAGCCCGAGGTGTACCGGCGCTTCGTGGCCCCGACCATGGCGCCGGGCAAGACGTTGCTCTTCGCCCACGGGTTCAACATCCACTTCGGCCAGATCGTTCCCTCGCCCGAGGTCGACGTCATCATGATCGCCCCCAAGGGACCGGGCAAGCTGGTCCGCGACCTCTACGAGGCCGGCCAGGGCGTGCCTTGCCTGCTGGCGATTCACCAGGACCGGTCCGGCCAGGCCCGCCAAAACGGCCTGGCCTATGCCAGGGGCATCGGCGGCACCCGGGCCGGGGTGATCGAGACGACCTTCCTGGAGGAGACCGAGACCGACCTGTTCGGCGAGCAGGCCGTCCTGTGCGGCGGGGTCACGGCCCTGATGAAGGCCGGGTTCGAGACCCTGGTCGAGGCCGGCTACGCCCCGGAGATGGCCTTTTTCGAATGCGTCCACGAGATGAAGCTGATCATCGACCTGGTCTACCAGGGGGGCCTCAGGCACATGCGCCGCTTTGTCAGCGACACGGCCAAGTACGGCGACATCACCCGGGGACCCCGGATCGTCACCGACGAGGTGCGCCGGGAGATGAAAAAGATTCTGGCCGAGATTCAAAACGGCGACTTCGCCCGGGAATGGGTCCTGGAAAACCAGGCCAACCGCCCCCGGTACAACGCCCTGCTCAACCGCGAGGCCCTGCATCCGGTGGACGAAGTGGGCGACCGGCTGCGCGCGATGATGAAGTGGTTACGCTGAGGAGGGTTTGGCTGTGAAGGACGAACCAGACGTAAAGGTATTCGACACCACGCTCCGCGACGGGGAGCAGATGCCCCAGTTGGCCCTCGGCCAGTCGGCCAAGCTGGCCATCGCCAAGAAGCTCGACGAGCTGGGCGTCAGCGTGATCGAGGCCGGATTCCCGGTCAACTCCGCCGAGGAGGCCGAGTCGGTCCGGCGGATCGCTCACGAGGTCTCGGCCGTGGTCTGCGGTATCGGCCGGCCGGTCAAGGCCGACCTCGAGGCCATCGTGGGCACCGGCGCGGCCATGGCCGACGTGTTCTGCTCGACCAGCGACCTCCAGATGGCCCAGTCGGCCTTCAAGACCCGGGAACAGGTCCTGGCGGCCTCGGTGGACGCGGTGCGCTTCGTCAAGGACGCGGGGCTCACCTGCATGTTCACGCCCATGGACGCCACGCGGACCGATCCGGGCTTTCTGATCGAGGTCTGCGGCGCGGCCAGGGACGCCGGCGCCGACTGGATCGGGCTGACCGACACCGTGGGCGTGGGTACGCCGGCCTCCGTGGCCGAGTTGGTCACCCGGGTCAAGGCCGCGGTCAAGGCGCCGGTGTCGATCCATTGCCACGACGACTTCGGCCTGGCCACGGCCAACACCGTGGCCGCGGTCTTGGCCGGGGCGGGCATGGTCCAGGTCTGCGTCAACGGCCTGGGGGAGCGCGCCGGCAACGCCGCCCTCGAGGAGGTCGCCGCGGCCTTGAAATGCCTTTACGGAAGGGACTGCGGCCTGGACATGACCAAGCTCTACTCGACCTCGCGCCTGGTCGAGCGGCTCTCGGGCGTGGGCGTGCCCCCCAACAAGGCCGTGATCGGGGCCAACGCCTTCGCCCACGAGAGCGGCATTCACGCCGCCGGGGTGATGCGCGACGGCCGGACCTTCGAACCGGGCCTGATGACGCCCGACATGGTCGGCCATCGCCGCCGCCTGGTGGTGGGCAAGCACACCGGCAGGCACGGCATCGCCCAGGTGCTCACCGAGGCCGGGCTCGAACCCAACGCCGAGGAATTGGCCGAGATCGTGGCCCGGGTCCGGTCGGTGGTGGCCAAGGGCAAGCCGCTCACCAACACCGACCTTTTCGCCATCGCCGAGACGGTCATGCAAAAGGTCCCGGCCGACCTTCGGGCCATCGTCCTGGAG
>JAHJDS010000014.1 GCA_018812395.1 Pseudomonadota bacterium | reverse complement strand
CCCGCACCCGGATCGAGGACTGCCTGGCCCACGGCCGGGACCCGGCCTGGCTGGCCGGACGGTTCCCGCCGGCCGAGCACTGGCGGCTGTTCGGCGCCTTCGAGGACCGGACGGCCTTTCTGGACATCGAGACCACCGGCGGGCTGGGGGGCGTCGAGGACATCACCGTCATCGGGATCTACGACGGCGCCCGGGTCCACACCTTCATCGACGGCCGCGACCTGGACCTGTTCGAGGACCCCCTGGTGGACAAGGCCGTGGTCGTCACCTTCAACGGCGGCCGCTTCGACCTGCCCGTGATCCGGCGGCGCTTCCAGAACGTCCATCTGCCGCCGATCCACCTGGACCTGTTGTTTCTGCTGCGCCGGTGCGGCGTGCGCGGTTCACTGAAAAGGATCGAAGAGAGGCTGGGCCTCCGGCGTCCCGAGGCGGTCCGGGGCCTCGACGGCTATGACGCCGTGCTGCTCTGGCAGCGCTACCTGGACGGCGACGCCGGGGCCCTCGACCTGCTAATCGAGTACAACACCCAGGACATCGTCAATCTGCAGCCCTTGATGAGGTGGGCCTACGCCCGCCTGGTGGACCAATGGACATCGCCGTATCGAATCAATCACGCCGGTTGGCCGGACACTGACGACACAGATCGCGGATGAGGCCGAGCGTCGGCCGGTCGAGACAGGCGTACCGGATGGCGTCGGTCGGGTCCAGGGTGTAACGCCAGCGGAGGTTTGGGGGACCGGACCCTCTTGACGACCAAGTCTTCGACGCAAAAATCCCCGGTGTAAGGACAAACCAGGACGTCGTCGGGCATGACCTCGAGCATCGTGTCCGGGGAGAGGTCCTTCATCGGGCTGGCCGTCCGGCCCGGGGGGGCGGGACTACCCCGCGGCCAGGACCTGTTTCACTTCGGCCCCCAGGGTGGCCAGGCCGGAGACGACGCTCACCCCGGCCGCCTCCAGGGCGGCGATCTTGTCGGCGGCGTGTCCCGAGCGGCCGGAGATGATCGCCCCGGCGTGGCCCATCCGCTTGCCGGGCGGGGCCGTCCGGCCGGCGATAAAGGCGAACAGGGGCTTGCTGAAATTATCCCGGGCGAATTCGGCCGCCTCCTCCTCGCCGGTGCCGCCGATCTCGCCGATCATGACCACCGCCTCGGTGCCCGGGTCGGCCTCGAACATGGCCAGCAGTTCGACGAACCCCAGGCCGATGATCGGGTCGCCGCCGATGCCGATGCAGGTCGACTGGCCCAATCCCTGGCCGGAGAGCTGATCGACCACCTCGTAGGTCAGGGTCCCGCTGCGCGAGATGACGCCGATGGCGCCCGGTTGGTGGATGTAGCCGGGCATGATCCCGGCCTTGCAGCCGCCGGGCGAGATGACGCCGGGGCAGTTGGGGCCGATGAGCTGGGTGGCGTTGTCGGCCAGATAGGCCTTGACCCGGACCATGTCCAGGACCGGGATGCCCTCGGTGATGCAGACCACCAGCCGGACGCCCGCCTCGGACGCCTCTAGAATCGCGTCCGCGGCCAGGGCGGCCGGGACGAAGATGACCGACACGTCGGCCCCGGTGGCCCCCGCCGCCTGGCGGACGGTGTCGAAGACCGGGAGGTCCAGCACCCGCCCGCCGCCCTTGCCCGGGGTGACGCCGCCGACGACCCGGGAGCCGTATTCGATCATCCGCTCGGCGTGAAACCGTCCCTCCCGGCCGGTGAGGCCCTGGACGATCACCCGCGAATCCTTATCCACCAGGATACTCATCTCGATCCTCACTTCACCAGGGCGGCGATCTTTTCCCCGGCGTCGGCCAGGCTGCGGGCGACCATGAAGTCCAGGTCCGCGTCGTGGAGCATCCGGCGGCCTTCCTCGACGTTGGTCCCCTCCAGCCGGACCACGACCGGCACCGACACCCCGACCTCGGTCATGGCCTCGATCACCCCCTGGGCCAGGACGTAGCACCGCAGGATGCCGCCGAAGATGTTGATCAGCACGGCCTTGACGTTGGGATCGGCCAGGATCAACTGGAAACCGTGGGAGACCATCGAGGCCGACGCCCCGCCGCCCACGTCCAGGAAGTTGGCCGGCCGGGCCCCGGCCTGCTGGATGAGGTCCATGGTGGCCATGGCCAGGCCGGCGCCGTTGACCATGGTTCCGATGTCCCCGTCCAGCCGGACGTAACTCAGGCCGTACCGCTCGGCCGCCCGCTCCAGCTGGTCGATCTCGAACGGATCGGCCAGGTCCCGGAGTTCCGGGTGACGGAACAAGGCGTTGTCGTCGAGGTTGACCTTGGCGTCCGCGGCCATCCACTTGCCGCCGGCGGTGATCACCAGCGGGTTGACCTCGACCAGGGAGGCGTCGAGGTCCATCAGCAGCTCGTACAGGTTGAGCAGGTTCGACACCCCCGACCGGATCATCTCCGGCCCCACGCCGCAACTGAACAGGAGCTGCCGGGCCTGAAAGGCGGTCAGGCCCAGCGAGGGGTGGACCACCACCTTGAAGATGGACTCCGGATCGGACTCGGCCACGGCCTCGATGTCCATGCCGCCCCGGGGGCTCATCAGGACCACCACCCGGGACAGGCTGCGGTCGACCAGCATCCCCAGATAAAGCTCCCGGTCGATGTGGAGCCCCTCCTCGACCAGGATCTTCCGGACGATCCGGCCCTCGGGGCCGGTCTGG
This sequence comes from Pseudomonadota bacterium, assembly GCA_018812395.1. Classification (GTDB taxonomy): domain Bacteria; phylum Desulfobacterota; class Desulfarculia; order Desulfarculales; family JAHJDS01; genus JAHJDS01. The sequence continues at coordinate 784 of JAHJDS010000014.1, read as the reverse complement.
GGGGTGACCAGGGGCTCGCCCAGCATCTCGAAGGCCACCCGCTTGACCTCGTCGATGTTGTCCACGAAGTGGATGCCGCCCCCTTTGCCCCGTCCCCCGGCGTGGATCTGGGCCTTGATGACGAAGGTGTCGGATTCCAATGACTGGGCGATCATCACCGCCCCCTGCCGGGAATCGGACATCTGGCCGGTCGGGACGCGGACCCCGAAGCGGCTGAACAGGGTCTTGGCCTGGTACTCGTGGATGTTCATCGGCTCCTCTCCAGGTCAAAGCGCACCCGGTTATACCCCAGCCCCGGTCAAATTGCAAGGCGGGCCGCCGGGCGGCGGACCGGAGGCGCGCTTCGGTTTGACCGCCCCCCCTAAAAAAAAGTGACCGGCCGGGGCCGGTCACGGGGTTGACCTTTAGGTCCCTGGAATCAGGCCGCACTCACCGGATGCCCGACAACCTGGCCTGGGCGATCCGGGCCTCGCGGCTGCGGGGATAGCGGCGAATCACCCGGCGCAGGAGTTCCCGGGCGGCCATCTTGTCCCGCATCTGGAGGAAGGCCTGGGCCTGCTGGAGCATGGCCGTGGGCACCAGGGGCGACCGACGGTAGCGCTCGACCAAGCGCTGGTACTGGACGATGGCGTCTTCGTAGCGACGCTGGTAGAACAGGCAGTCGCCGAGGCCGAACTGGGCGGCGGCGGCCTTGGCGTGTTTGGGGTGCTTGGTCAAGAACTCCCGGAACTTGGTCAGGGCGGCCGGGAACCGCCGCCGGCGGTACAGGGCCCGGGCCTGCTGG
>JAHJDS010000013.1 GCA_018812395.1 Pseudomonadota bacterium | reverse complement strand
TACCAGGACTTTCAGGTGCTTGTCCAGTGCCGCAGTGTGAGGCCTGGCCTTCGGCGGTGTGGTTTCTGGAGGAGACTCATCGATCTTCCGGGGCAAGACAACGGTCAACGTTGTCCCGTTCTTTTCCGTCGAATCGAAACCTATCCGACCGCCCAGCGTTTCGGCGATCAGCTTCGCCGAATAGGTTCCCAGCCCGGTCCCGCCGGCCTTGCCGGAGGTTGCGTATTTCTCGAAGAATCTATCGCGGACATCGTCCGGGACGGTGCCAATGTTGTGGATGCTGATGACCGCTGAATCCCCGTTGGTGAGCGAAACAGTGACTTGGTTCCCTTCCGGTGACGCCTCCACGGCGTTCTTTATCAGGTTGGCCAGCATGGAGTAGAGCAGCATTTCTTCTCCATGCACCAAAAACACGTCCGAATCCTCAGCCGGTTTGTCGTGGACCAGGACCCGAACCGACAGCCCCTTGGCCCCCACCAATTCCCGTGCTTCACCCCTAATCTGATTCACGAGCGACACGACGTTCACCGGTACCGGATTTGGCCGATACGTCCCTTGCTCCATCTTGTAGAGATCCAGAGAGCTGTTGATGATTTCGAGCATCCGATAACCCGACTCCTCCAGCATCTGCACCAGCTCCACCTGACCGGAAGTCAGATTGCCCTCCTTTATCAGCAGGCCGGGGACGCTGATGACGGCGCTGAGCGGCGTCTTGAGGTCATGGCGGGTGATGCGCTCCACGTCTTCGCGGAGTCGAGCGTTTTCTGCAAGGATCTGGTTCTGTTGTTTCAGTTTCTGGCAGGCGTTTCTCAGAGCGAGATGCGTTTTAATCCTGGCCTTGACGACCGGCGGACTAATCGGTTTGGTGATGTAATCCACTGCCCCCAGATCCAATCCCCGAACCTCGTCCTGGACCTCGGTCATAGCGGTGACGAAGATGACCGGAATCTCGCGGGTACCCTCGTCCGCTTTCAGGCGTCGGCAGACCTCGTAGCCGTCCATTGCCGGCATCATGATATCGAGAAGGATCACATCCGGTGGACCCTCTCGCACCATTTGAAGCGCCTTCTCTCCGCCGTCGGCCAGAATCACCTCGTAGCCCAAAGGGGTAAGCATCGCCTCCAGCAACTCCAAGTTGCGGGGCTCGTCATCCACCACCAGCACCCGATTTGGCTGCCTCGTCATCAGGGACCCTCCGGCCGGTGGTCAGCGGCAACAGGCGTGTCTTGAACGACCAATCTCCCGCGACCTGTTCCAGGTTTCGAATTCGACGACCCCATCACGATGTGACCCCGACTGTCTGGAAAAGAAGGCTTTGTCCCTCGTCCGTATATTTTTCCTTGACAGACAGTAGTTCGTCTTGAATGGCAAAGAAGGCGTCCACAACAGCCGGATCGAAATGATTCCCTCGACCCTCACGAATGATCTGGTATGACTTTTCCACCGAAAAAGCCTCCTTGTACGGCCGCTTCGAAGTGAGGGCGTCGAACACGTCGGCAATGGCCACAATCCGTCCGGCCAGAGGGATTTCGGTCGCTTTGAGGCCGCGAGGATAGCCGTTGCCGTCCCATTTCTCGTGGTGGGTCAGAGCGATCACCTCAGCCAATTTCAGAAATCCCGAATCAGCGCCTTCCAAGATTTTTCCGCCGATGGTGGTGTGCTGTTTCATGACCACCCATTCTTCCGGATCAAGCTTGCCCGGTTTCAAGAGGATATGATCGGGGGTGCCAATCTTGCCCACGTCGTGCATGGGGGAGGCGTACAGAATGGTCTCCACGACCTTGTCGTTGAGCCCCATTTGTCGGGCCACCATGGCGGAGTAATTGCTCATGCGCTTGATGTGGGCCCCGGTGTCGTCATCCTTGTACTCTGCCGCCCGAGACAGTCGACAAATCGTGTCCAAAGACGCCACTTGGAGCTTGGCCAGGGTATTGTTCAACTGCCGTGTCCGCTGGGCGACCTCGGCTTCCAGCTCCTCCTGATAATTCTTCATGTGGTCGTGGTAGGCCTTGACTTGCATCTGAGACTGAACCGTGGCCTGAAGTTCCGCCCGATCCACGGGTTTGGACATGAAGTCATTGGCTCCCGCTTCCAGGGCTTCGATCCGGTGTTCAACATTCTGTAAGGCCGTAACCATCACCACGGGTATGGAACGAGTCCTTTCATCTCCCTTGAGCCGTCTGGTCACCTCGAATCCGTCCAGGCCGGGCATCATCACGTCCAGCAGGATCAGGTCCGGGGCGTGCAGTCTGACCTGTTCAAGCGCATCCTCACCGTTTTCGGCCATGAGCGTCTGGTAGCCCAATGGAGTGAGCAGGGCTTCCAACAGTTCTCGGTTACGTGGATCGTCATCGACAACCAGTATCTTTTTGGCTTGGTCCATTGGTCATTATCTCCCTGGTGTTCGGATAATGTCTGCCAGCCGACTACTGCGGCTATTCGCCCCCAATGCGATTGCCTTTCGATGTCCCCACCATGAAACTGGCCACGGTCTGGGCGAATGTCCTGGTGTCAATGGGTTTGGTGAGGTACCCGGAGCAGCCGGCCTCTTTCACCCTTTCGGCGTCCCCCTTCATGGCGAATGATGTAAGGGCTACGACGGCGATGTGAGCCGTCTCGGGTGCTTGTTTCAATATCCGGGTGGCGGTCAGACCGTCCATCCCAGGCAGGCCGATGTCCATCAGAATCAAGTCGGGCGGCTCTTCCTTGGCCTTCTGAAGGCCCTCCTCGGCCGTACCGGCCACAAGAACCAGGTAACCGGCGATTTTAAGGAGGTCGACCACCAGTTCCCGGTTGACCTCGTTGTCCTCCACAACCAGTATTTTTTCTCCGGCCATTGTTGGCGCCTCTCGTCTATCTGTCTGGTCGGGCTTGGGCCCCGGCATCTGGGGACTAGCCATTGCCCCCAGCTCTCGTTAGCCCTTTCGGGCGGCCCCCGGTACCATTGCCGCCACGGCCTTGATCAGTTCTCTTTTCGTCACCGGCTTGCGGATGTACCCCGCCGCCCCCAGACTCAAGGCCTTCGGCCCATCGTCAGTAATGCTGATGACCAACACCGGGATGTCCTTGGTTTCGGGCAGCGCTTTCAGCTCGCGCAACACGTCGAGGCCGTTTTTATCCGGTAAAAGGATGTCCAAGGTGATGGCCACGGGTTTCAATTCCCGGGCCTTGTAGATCGCCTCTTCGCCGTCAAGGGCGCAGTGAACCGCGAAACCGATGTCGGCCAGGTGGCGAACTAGTAGCTCTTGAGCCGGAAGGTTATCTTCCACCACCAGGATCCTCGGTCGAGTATCGGCCTCGTTAGCCGAGGTGGTCTCGATCCCTTGGCCGCCGGTTTCGTCGGCCGCGGCCGGCGAGGTTGCCGAGGCGCCTTTTTTGGCGCTGGGCCTTATGGGTAGGCTCAGAATAAACGTACTCCCCTGATCCGGACCGGCGCTTTCGGCCCAGATTCGCCCCCCGTGCAACTCCGCCATCCGCTTGGACAAGGCCAGCCCCAAGCCCGTCCCCTGTTGGTCACGGGCGTAGGAAGAGTCGACCTGCTCAAAGGCGCCAAAGACGCGTTCCAGGTCCTCGGCCTCGAGGCCGATTCCTGTGTCGGAGACGCTGCAGAAGAACTCTTCCCGATCCCGCCAGGCCCGGACCTTTATCGCCCCGTGGTCCGGGGTAAACTTGGCCGCATTGGACAAGAGATTAAACATGACCTGCTTCAACTTGCGCTCGTCCGCCCAGACACGTAGACCGGACAAGTCGTCGGCTACGTCCAGCTCAAGGCTGATCCCGTGCGTGAGGGCCTTTTCCTTGATCATCACCAGGCTGCCCTCGAGCAAGGCCGTGAGGTCAACCTCCGAGGGCTCGAGTTCCATCTTGCCCGCTTCCACCTTGGAGAGGTCCAGGATGTCATTAATGAGGTCGAGCAGGTGGCGGCCGCTGCTCAGGACGTGACCGACGTACCTGGCCTGCTTCTCGTTGATTGGGCCGAAGGTCCGGTCCTCCAGGATCTCGGAGAAGCCGATGATGGCGTTGAGCGGCGTCCGCAGCTCGTGGCTCATGCTGGCAAGAAACTTGCTCTTGGCCTGGGTGGCCGCCTCGGCCGTCTCACGGGCCAAGTGCAACGCCGCCTCGACCTGCTTGTGTTCGGTGACGTCCTGCACGATCCCTAAAATCCGCACCGGCCGACCATCATCGTCAAACGTAACATTGCCCAATTCGTGGACGAAACACTCAGAGCCGTCCGGCCGACGAACCCTATACTCGACACTATAGGTGGAGTCGGGCAAAGACAGAGCCCGCTTGACGGCGTGCCTGACCGCCTCCCGGTCATCGGGGTGAATCATTGCCAGGAAGGCCTCGTAGGTGACTCTAATTTCCTGCGGCCGCAACCCAAAGATGCGATAGGCTTCGTCAGACCAAAGCGATTCGTTGGTGACGATGTTCCAGTCCCAATTGCCCAGATGCGCGATCTCCTGCGCCTTGGCCAGGCCGGCCTCGCTCTGGCTTAGTGCATCTTCAACCCGCTGGCGCTCCCGTTCTTTTCTTTCACTTCGCAATCTGGCATCCAAGATCGGGGCGACGTGATCGGTGACGGTTTGCAACAGGGTCAAGTCCTTCTCGTTATAATCCGTCGGCTTGTTGGCCATCTGGAAAAGCCCGACCACCCTTCCTCGATGGATGATGGGCATGGAAATATGCCTGTCGATGGGAATGTGCCTTTCAGGGGTGAGCGTAGACCGCTGATTGGAATAGATCACTTTCCCCTCTCTGATCGCCCGCGGCCAGGAACTATCACCCCAGGTCTCATGCGGGAAGACGATCCTCTTGTCGGAAACCGGGCATTCGTCCCAAGCGCCCATGGCCATGGTGGGGACAACCAAATCCCCACGCTCGTCGATGTACCCGAACACCCCATATTTACTTTGAGTG
>JAHJDS010000142.1 GCA_018812395.1 Pseudomonadota bacterium | reverse complement strand
CGTCAGGGGCGTCGTCGCGGGCTGTGCCCTTAACAACCGCCTCTGGCATGAGATGATAGGCCTTGCCCCGCCACCTTGGGGCCAACCCTGACCCGGGGGTGCCTCATGCCCGCCGCCGCCACGCCCAGCCTCGCCCCACAGCCGAGGCTGGAGAACCTGCCCTACGCCGTCCTGGCGACCATCAGGGATCCGGTCCAGGTAATCGACCGGAACTACCGAATACTGTGGTGCAACACCTTCACCGCCGAGGGCCAGGTCTGGCGGGCCCAGGACAAGGCCCAAAGCGTCCGGGACACGTACTTTACAGCAAGTGGACGCTGTAGACCGAGAACCGACCAGATGTCCGGCCCGGACCGGAGACGGCCCGGGTGAAAAAAAACGCCGGGGCGATCCGCCCCGGCGTTCGTTTATCTGAACTCCCTCCCAGGACCTGAACAAAAATCAGGCCAGGATCGAATTCCGGGAGGGAGCTTATTGTTGCGTCAGCCCTCGGACTTGATCTTCTCGATGGCCGCGGCCAGGGCCGGGACCACGTCGAACAGATCGCCCACCACGCCGAAATCGGCCTTCTGGAAGATGGGGGCGTCCGGGTCCTTGTTGATGGCGCAGATCACCTTGGAACTGCCCATGCCGGCCAAATGCTGGATCGCCCCGGAGATGCCGCAGGCGATGTACAAATTCGGGGTGACCACCTTGCCCGTCTGGCCGACCTGATCGGCGTGCGGCCGCCAGCCGGCGTCCACCGCCGCCCGGGAGGCGCCGACCGTGGCCCCCAACATATCGGCCAGCTTCTCGATGATCTCGAAGTTGGCCGCGTCCTTCATACCCCGGCCGCCCGAGACGATGATCTCGGCCTCGGTCAGATCGACCTTGCCCGCCGCGTCGGCTAAAAAGTCCTTGATGGTCGTGTTCAGGGCCGCGTCGTCCAGATTCACCGGCGCGCTGACCACCTCGCCCGCCCCGGCGGCCTCGACGGCGTCAAAGACGTTGGGCCGCAGGGTGGCCACCTGGAACTCGCCCGCGCTCTTGACCTTGCCGAAGGCCTTGCCCGCGAACACGGGTCGGGTGACCACCAGCCGGCCGTCCTCGATCCCGGCCTCGGTACAGTCGGGCATGAGCGACACGCCCAGCTTGGCCGCCAGGCGGTTGGACAGATCGCGCCCGTTGACCGAGGCGCCCGTCAGAATGATCTGCGGCTGCTCGGCCTTGGCCACATCGGCGATCACCTGGGCGTAAGGGTTGGTGGTGTATTGGGCCAGCTTGGCGTCGTCGGCCACGTAGACCTTGGCCGCGCCGTACTTGGCCATCTCCGCGGCCAGATCGCCCACGCCCGAGCCGACGACCACCGCCGCGGCGGCCACGCCCAAATCATCCGCCAGCTTCTTGGCCGTGCTCATGGCCTCGAAGCTGACCTTCCTCAACTTTCCGTCACGTTGTTCGGCTATCGCCCAAACTTCGCCAGCCATCCTGAAAACTCCTTTTTATTTGGAAGTCGCCGGAGGCGACCCACTAGATTACCTTGGCCTCGCTGGACAGGGCCGCGGCCAGGTTTTGGGCCTTGTCCGCGGCGGTGTCGCCCTCGATGAGCTTGCCCGCGCCCCGCGCCGGCGGCGGGGTCATGGCCAGGACCTCGATCTGGGCGGCCACGTCGTCGCCGGTAAGGCCCAGATCGGCCAGGGTCTTCTGGTCCAGGGGCTTCTTCTTGGCCTTCATGATGCCCGGCAACGAGGCGTAGCGGGGTTCGTTCAGGCCCTTCTGGGTGGTCAGGACGGCCGGCAGCTTGGCCTCGAGGACCACGGTGCCGCCCTCGATCGGCCGGGAGCTGGTCACTTGTCCGTCCTCGACCTCGACCTTGGTCACGATCGCCACGTGGGGCCAGCCCAACAGTTCGGCCAGGATGGTGCCCGTGGCTCCGATGTCGTAGTCCACGCCCCGCTGGCCGCAGAAGACCAGGTCCGGACCGACCTCCTCGATCACCTTGGCCAGGATCTTGGCCACGCCCAGGGCGTCGGCGCCCTCGGCCGCGTCGTCGGTCACCTGGACGGCCTTGTCCGCGCCCATGGCCAACGCCGTGCGCAGGGTCTCGGTGGACCGGGCCGGACCGACGCTGGCGACCGTCACCTCGCCGCCGGCCTTCTCCTTGATCTTCAAGGCCTCCTCGACGCCGAATTCGTCGTACGGATTCATCACCCACTTGATGTCGTCGGTGACAATGGATTTGCCGTCCCCGGCGATCTTGATGATCGTCTCCGTGTCGGGAACCTGTTTGAGACACACCAGAATATTCACGGCTACCTCCTTTGAAACACCCGCCCTCGGAACACTCCCCGAGGGTCAAGACTTGATTATCAGTCCCCCATATCCTTTTGGCCCGAGACCCGCAACGCGACCGCCCTCGACCGGGCCGGCCCGGTCCTCAAGCGGCAATACCCCGAATGAAGACTTCACTGATCTGATGGGCCGCCTCGTCGATGCTCACCTTGGGTGAGGGCGATAAGACATAATAGCGGCTCATCTCGTCCAGGGCCCCGAAAAAGGCCCGCTTGGCCACCGTGGGACTTAAATCGAACCGGATCTGACCGGCCGCCTGCCCCTCCCGGATGATCTGGCCCACCAGGTCCAGGTAGTCCAGGAACTTGACGTTCTTGTATTCCTTCATGAATTTGGACGACTGTCGGAGTTCGACCTGGATGACCTCGGCCAGATCGGGGTGGCTCTCGACCATCCTCAGGTGGGTCAAGGCGAAGCAGCGGATCTTGTCCAGGGCGTCGTCCTCCCGGGCCACGGCCAGCTTCATGTTGGCCAAGACCTGGTCCATTTGGTCTTCGAAAAGCGAGATCAGAATGTCGTCTTTGTTCTCGAAATAGAGGTAGATCGTCCCGTCGGCCACCTTGGCCTCCTTGGCGATCTCGGAAATGCGGGCGTGAAAGAATCCCTTCTGGGCGAAGATCTTGACCGCGGCGGACAGGATTCGATCGTATTTGTCGCTCGTCGGCGCGTGGGCCTTGACCACGTCGTTCGTCCTTTGCCTAAATGGTCATCCGCCGCCCGGGCGGCCGGAAAAACATCGGGGACGATCCCGGGGCAACGGTGACGGGAATATACCGGGTTCCTCCCATCAATCGGCCGGCGCCGTCGCGGTTCAGTTCCAACCCTTCGCCGGGTTTGATTGAGGCGGTGACGCCGTCCGCCCGTCAGATCGCGCCCCAAGCTGAATGACGATTCATTCAGTCGAGCTAAGTAACACGACCGCCGCGCCCTGTCAAGTCTTTTCACCCCAAAGCCGCCGGGGATTGGGAACCACGCGGCCGCCACGACCCCCGGGCAACGGCCGGACATGGCCCCCGACCTCGCGGTCGGTGGGCCGCCGTTGGCATTATTATTCCGATCAGCTTAAATGGCATTGCCAGGGAAAAGGAGATACACTATAATTCAACCCCGCGTGGACGCGGCAGACGAAATTGAACCAAGCCACTCGAACCCCGGCCCCGGTCATCCCGGCCGGACGGGCGAAATGAGGATAAGTGACCATGGCCACCAGTCCAGCAACCGCGGAACGAAAAAAGGTTTACAGCATCTGCGGCATGTGCGCCGTGAGGTGTCCGATCGAGGTCGAGGTGGAGCACGGTCGGGTCGTCTGGATCCAGGGCAATCCCCACGACAAGGGTATGGGCACCAGTCTGTGCGCCAAGGGCTCGGCCGGCATCGCCCTCGAGTACGACACCGAGCGGCCCCAGCACCCGATGATCCGGACCGGGGAACGCGGCGCCGGCCAGTGGCGCCGGGCATCCTGGGACGAGGCGCTCGATTTCATCGCCGAGAAACTCCTGAAGATCATCGATGAGGACGGCGGCCAGGCCATCGCCCTGTCGGACCGGGGCGGCCCGTTCAACGATCTGACCAAGAGTTTCCTTAAAAGCCTCGGCTCCCCCAACTACTTCAACCATGACGTGACCTGCGGCCGCAACACCCATCACGCCTCGAGGTCGATCCTGGGTCTGGGCCGCACCGGAACCGGGTATGACATCAAGAACACGAAACACATCGTGTTGTTCGGCCGCAATATGCTGGAGTCGTTCAAGGTCAAGGAGGCCAAGCAGCTCATCGACGCCCTGGATGCCGGGGCCAAGATGACCTACATCGATCCCCGGGCGACCCTGACCGCGGCCAAGGCCACCCGGTACTGGCGGATCCGGCCCAACACCGAATACGCCCTCGCCCTGGCCCTGGCCAACCACCTGATCAAGAACAACCTCTACGACGCCGAGTTCGTCCGCCACTACTGCACCGGGTTCGAGGAGCTGGTGGACTTCATCCAGCCCTACACCCCCGAGTGGGCCGAACAGGAGACCGGCGTCCCGGCCGACGAGATCAAGCAGGCGGCCGTGGAGCTTTCCCAGGACAAACCCCACGTCATCATCCATCCCGGCTGGATGACCGCCCGGCACCGGCAGTCCTTCTACACCTCCCGGATGGTCTACGTCCTCAACGTCCTGCTGGGGGCCTTCGAGGCGAAAGGCGGGCTCTTTTTGGTCAAGGACCCGGGGGCGGTGGGCAAAAAGGGCCTCAAGAGCCTGGGGGCCGACATCCCGGCGCCCGAGGCCAAGCGGGTCGACGGCGCCGGCTGGAAGCTCAAGCACATCGACCCCGGCCCCGGCCTATTAAACCTGATGTACCAGGCCATCGACACCGGTGACCCCTATCCGATCCGGGCCTATTTCGCCTACCGGCACGATCCCCTCCTGGCCCTGCCCGATCCCGAGGAGCAGAAAAGGATCCTGGCCAAGGTCGACCTGCTGGTGTCCATCGACGTCAACTACTCGGAGACGGCCTGGTTCGCCGACGTGATCCTGCCCGAGGCGACCTATCTCGAGCGGTCAAACATCCTGGCCACCGAAAAGGGCCTCAAACCGGCCTTCCGCGTCCGCCACCAGGCCGTGGAGCCCCTCTACGACAGCCGGCCGGCCTGGTGGATCTTCACCGAACTGGTCAAGCTGGTGGGCCGGGGCGAGTACTTCCCCTACGAGGACATCACGGACATGTGGGACCACCAGCTCCAGGGGACCGGGGTCAAGATCGAGGACTTTGCGGCCAAGGGGTCGGTGGGCCTGGTGACCGACCCGGTGTGGCTGGATCGGGACGAGCTGCCCTTCAAGACCCCGTCGGGCCGGATCGAACTGGTGTCGAGCGTGTTGACCGAGGCCGGTTTCCCCTCGCTGGCGCCCTATGAATCGCCGCCGGCCCCTGTGCCGGGCGAGTTCCGCCTGCTGTTCGGCCGGACCGGGGTTCACGCCCACGGGCAGTCCATCAACAACCCCTATCTGAACGAGATCATGCCGACCAACGTCCTGTGGATCAACACGGCCAAGGCCAAGGAACTGGGCCTCGCCGACGGGGATTGGGTCGAGGTGACCGGCCACGGCGAAAAGGCCACGGTCCGGGCCAACGTGACCGATTTCATCCATCCCGAGGCGGTCTTCGCCCTGCACGGCTTCGGCCGCTCGGTGCCGGCCCAGACCCGGGCCTACAACCGAGGCCTGGGCGACCACCGCTTCCAGAAGGGGCTGCTGCTCGACGGCTGCCCGGTCGGCGGCGGCCTCAAGCTGACCGAGTGCCTGGTCAAGGTCAAGAAGGCCCAACCCCCGGCCGGAGGAAAGTAGCGATGAGCCAGTATTACCTGCTTCAGAACGCCAAACGCTGCATCGGTTGTCTGGCCTGCGAGGTGGCCTGCAAGTCCAACAAGAACCTGCCCGTCGGACCGGCCCTGTGCAAGAACATCATGGTCGGACCGCGGACGATCCGCGACATTCCGGAGGTCCGGTTCGTGTTCATGCCCTGCTTCCACTGCGAAATGCCGTGGTGCGTCACCGCCTGCCCCACCGGGGCGATGCAGAAACGGCCCAAGGATGGGATCGTCTTCGTGGACCAGAGCATCTGCATCGGCTGCAAGGCCTGTATCGCCGCCTGTCCCTGGGGCGCGCCCCAATGGGACCCCGAACTGGGTCGAACCACCAAATGCGACTACTGCCGGGATCGCCTCGACCGGGGCCTGAAACCGGCCTGTGTCACCAAGTGCGTCACCGGGTGCCTCCACTTCGGGCCGGCCCGGGAGTTGACCCAAATGCGGCGGGAGGACTTCGCCCACCGGATCGCCTTTGACCACGAAAAACCGTTTTTGACCATCGGCTGAGTCCGAGAACGCGGAGATGGTACTGATGGCCGACCACGCCCCTCAACCGCCGGCCCGACCGACCGGTTCCCCCCCGGAGGTCGAGGTCGACCCCCGGGTGCTGGACGGGATTATCGTCAAGGAGTTCGGCGGCCGAAAAGAAAACCTGATCATGATCCTCCAGTCCATCCAGAAGGAGTACGGCTACCTGCCGGAAAAGGCCCTCCGGCACACGGCCGAAAGGCTCGAGGTGCCCACCAGCCACATCTATTCCGTGGGCACGTTCTATTCCACGTTCAGCTTCGTGCCCAAGGGGCGGCACGTCGTCACCGTCTGCCTGGGCACGGCCTGCCACGTTCGCGGGGCCCAGCGGGTCCTGGACGGCCTTTCCAAGCGGCTCGACATCGCGCCGGGCGAAACCACGGCCGACATGCGCTTTTCTCTGGAGACGGTCCGGTGCGTGGGCTGCTGTTCCTTGGGCCCCGTGGTCAGGATCGGCCAGGACACCCACGGCCGGGTGGGCGTGGACGGCCTTACCCGGTTGGTGGACCAGTATGAGTAAGCGGCCCCCGGCGCGGCCACGGACGGGCAAGGCATGATGGCGCGGATAAACGGGCACTCGGACCTGGAAGAGATCAGGCGCCGGGCCCTGACCCGACTTCTGGAGCCGGACTCCCTGGCCGTCAACATCGGCCTGGCCTCGTGCGGCATCGCCGCCGGCGCGGCGGCCACGCTCGAGGCGGCCCTCGAGCAGTTGGCCCCCGAGGGCATCGAGATCCGCCGCACGGGGTGTCTGGGTTACTGCGAGCTCGAACCTCTGGTCGAGGTCCTGGGGCCCGGCTGGGAGGGGCCGCGGGTCGTCTACCGCGACATCACCGCGGACAAGATCGGCCAGTTGGTCCGGAGCCACCGGGAGGGCAAGTACCTGACCGACTGGGCCCTGGGGCAAATGACCGACGCCTGGTCGCTGCCCGACGAGAACTACGGCGTGACGCCCAGCCTGGAATGCCTGCCCGACATGGCCAATCTGGCCCAGACCCCCTATTACGACGGGCAGTACAAGGTGGCCCTGCGCAACTGCGGCTATATCGATCCGGACGACATCGAACACTACATCGCCCGGGGCGGCTACGCCGCCCTGTGGCGGGCGCTGACCGAGATGTCGCCCGAGGATGTCGTCGAGACGGTGGTCTCCTCGGGCCTGCGGGGCCGCGGCGGGGCCGGTTTTCCGACCGGCCTGAAGTGGCGCTTCATGGCCCAGAGTCCGGGCGACGTCAAGTACGTCATCGTCAACGCCGACGAGGGCGATCCCGGGGCCTTCATGGACCGGGCGCTTCTCGAGGGCAACCCCCACTCCATCCTCGAGGG
>JAHJDS010000141.1 GCA_018812395.1 Pseudomonadota bacterium | reverse complement strand
CCATTTGCTTTTAACAACAAGCAACGTTGCCCTAGCGCAAGTCGAGAGAGGGAAAAAACTAACGAGGCTAAAGATCCAGAAACTTAACCCATGCCTATGCCATTAACGTTTCTCACAATCAGATCCTCGGGCCGGGCGGGAGACCATGCCAGCCCTTGGGAAACCCAGCAACCACATCTTGACAAGAGGAGAGAGCCATGACCACAACCAACAACACCCTGATCAGAAAAACTTTCACCACCGTCCTTGCCCTTGGACTGCTTGCCACCACCCCGGCCCTGGCGACCGAGGAGGAGAAACCCACCGCCGACCTCACCGTCAGCGCTCTCAGTCAGTATATCTTCCGGGGTTTCGAGATGGGAAAGGACAGCCTGGTTATTCAGCCCTCAATGACCGTGGGCTACAAAGGGTTCTCCGCCAACCTCTGGGCCAATCTCGATACGAAGCGGGCCAATGTCAACGACAATGAGACCTCGGTCTGGCAAGAAACAGATATGACCCTCTCCTATTCCTATGCCTTTGACAAGTTAGGGGTGACGGGGGGCTATATTTACTATGGCTTGGGAGCTATGGGACTTCCGGATACCAAGGAGTTCTTTGTGAGTGTGAGCTACGACACCCTGCTCAGCCCGAGTTTAACCGTTTACCGGGACGTGGGTAACCTCGCCGGTTGGTATATCTCCGCCGCCATCGGTCATTCACTGCCAATCACCTCAGATATCTCCCTGGACCTTGGTGCCAAGGTGAACTATCTGAAGGCTGACGAGGCCAGTTCCTTTTCCGAGGGAGACCTGGGAGTAGATGCCTACAGCTCCTTCCACGACGGCGTGATTAGTGCTGCGATCACCTTCCCGGTCAATAGCTTCATTACCATTACGCCACAGGTGGCGTACTCGTTCCCGCTCGGGAGCAAGGCCTCCGACCTCATCGAGGCTTGGAGCATCAGTGGCGATGATTCCGACTTCATCTATGGCGGTGTGGCGGCCTCTCTGGCCTTTTAAGTCTCAGCAAAGACAGATGGGGAAATGCTTACTGTAGCAATAGTTGCCGGCGACAAAGCAGGCCGCGCTAACGAACTGGAGCCCGCACCATGGCCAAGGCGATCATCGTGCTGCAGAACAACCCTTTGCAACCTTGTGGCAGTCTGCTTAAAAGTGCGGCTCGCAAGCGGGGTGTACGGCTGAACCTGGTTAAACTTTGGCAGGAACCGATTCCAACACTGACCCCCTTTGACGCCCTCATCGTCATCGGTGGTTCCTCCGACCTCAAGGCGGATGAAGGCCACCCCTTCCTCCGCCTTGAGAAGGAGGTGATCAAACGCTCTATCAGCGACGACCGTCCCTACCTGGGCTTCTGCCTCGGCCATCAACTATTGGCCGATACACTTGGGGCACAGATTGGACCCAATTCTCGTCCCAGCCTCGGTTTTGTCCGCGGCTACCTGACCCATGACGGTCGAGAACATCCGCTCTTCCGTGGCATACCCCGCAGCCTGCCTCTTTTCAAATGCCATAACCAGGCGGTGCTGCCACCACTGCCCAAGGGACTGCTGACCCTGGCGACCTCCAACGACTGTCAAGTAGAAGCGCTGTCCGTGGCCGGTCGGCCACACTTAGTCAGTCTTCAGGCCGACAACCACGCCGCCTCCCCAGAGGAAATCCGCCGCATCCTGATTACCGACCGGCAACGACTAACCACAGACACCGAGGCTCCGGCTGACTCCGAAACGCTACTCATTGTCGCACGCGCCTACCGCCGGGCAATCCGTCAGGACTTCGAGCGACTGTTCAATAATTTTTTAACGTTTACATAAAGACGGCATCTCAAGCATTGACGGCCTGAGGTGCGCATAAATCATTATTACCTGTATTCGCGAAAATGCGGGGAATAGCGCGGGAAGTGCATTTGCAGACAACAAAAAAGACCTTCAACGAAAACGCTGAAGGCCTTAGTGTTATTTCATGGTGACCCCTACGGGACTCGAACCCGTGTTACCGGCGTGAGAGGCCAGCGTCCTAGACCACTAGACGAAGGGGCCATGAATGAGTG
>JAHJDS010000140.1 GCA_018812395.1 Pseudomonadota bacterium | reverse complement strand
CGCCACCTCGGCCGTGATCCGGGCCGGCCCCTTGATCGGTTTGGCCGCGACCTTGTAGCTGAACTTGCCACGGCCCTGGGCGCTGGTGGCCAGGGTTTTGGAGGTCAGCGTCCGGCGGCGCTCCACGGTGTAGTCCTCCTGCCGGGCGAAGTCGGTGGTCACGTAGTCACCGAGCTTCTCCGGCCGCCAGGAGGTGGGGGCCTGCCACAGCGTAATCCGGGCCTGCTTCTTGGCCACCGGCGCCCCGAACAGGAACCGGGCCGTGAAGTCGACCGCCAACTGCACGCCGGGCATGACCTTCTTGGTCGGAATATCGACCGTGACCTTGAAGGTCGGGGTGCGGTAGTGGCTGACCAGGAAAGAGCCGGCCGAGAACCACCTCTTGGAGCCGGGACGGGCGACCCGAAGGTAATAGACGCCCTGGGTCGCGCCCGCGGCCAGCTTGACCTGCCCGTGGGTCGTGCTGAAGGCGCCCAGGGTCAGCCGTTTGTTGTAGACGGCCTTGCCGCGGGGGTCGCGGATCGAGACCATCACCGCCGGCTCCGGCCAGGGACCGGGCCCGGATTTGGTCAGCTTGCGGACGATGGCCTTGAAGCGGACGACCTCGCCGGGCCGGTACAGCGGCAACTGGGAAAAGGCGTGGACCATCATCGGCGTCGGCTGCTCGATGGCGGCCGTCGGGATGTTGAACTCCCAGGGCTCCAGGCCCCGCCGCCAGTTCGAGCCGATAAAGGCCAGGTCGTCGCCCTTGGTGGCCAGCAAATAGAGGGCCGGGCCGTGGCGGTAACTCCGGTAACGGCCCTTGATGGCCAGGTTAAGCCGGGCCAGCCCCGGGGCCGTGGCCAGGCCGCTGGGGTCGGTCACGCCCTGCCAGACGACCTGGTTGAGCCGATTCCTGATCTCGACGCTCACCCCGCCCAGGGGCGTGCCCCGGGACAGGGAGGTGGTCCAGATGAGGGTGCCCATCCGGCCCCACTTGACGGTCAGGCCGATGTCGGTCACCTGGACCGCCGCCGCCGCGTAGCGGGTCAGCTTCCGCCCCCGCTGCCAGGGCGGGAGGTCGGGCGAGGTCAGATCAAAGAAGATCAGACCCCCGGTCAGGCGGGCGGCGATGAATTTCTGTAAATCGAGAGGCACGTACAGGACTCGGTTCCGGACCATCTTGAACCGGAGCGGCTTGACCTGGGGCGCCTGGGCGATCTTGGTGAAGAGGTCCGCCGTCGTCGAGCCGTAGACCTTGTGGTAGTTGGTGTTGACCAAAAACGGCACGATCTGGTCCTTGGTCAACAACACGTAACGCAGGGTGGCCGACTTCAGGTTCCTCACCCTTAAGGGGTAGAGGACCGGCGGCTGTTTTTCCATGACGCCGAACGTCCCCCGCAGGCTGAGCACCGGCCCGTAATCGGAGAAGCGGACCGTGAAGGACCGGCGGCCGATGAGCGGCTGGCCGTTTGCGTCCCGGGCGGCGGGGCTGACGGTGATCCGGTACGTGGTCCGCGGCTTGAACGGCCCGCGGAGGTAGAAGTTGGTCCGGCCGTAGGTGGACCGGTAGGACGGCCCGGGATGCTTGACCCCCGGGCTGACCGTGACCAGGCCGCTGAGCTTCTTGGCGGTGACCTTGGTCGTGAAGTAGAGGGTCAGACCGCTCGAGGGATTGCAGGCGTAATCGGGCGTCCGGCTGCAGCGGTAATGGGACAACCGGAACGGCCCGTAGGTCCGGAAATTGATGACCATCCGGGCGTAGGCCGGCAGGTGACCCTCGACCGGCCGCAGCGGCGGGTCGATGACCAGTTGGGCCTGGGTGTCGACCGGCAGGGTCTGGACCGGTCGGACCTCATAAATCGCCCGGACGACGCGGCCCTGTGACTTCCGGGTCACCGGGTAGCCGACATAGGCCCCGACTCGGTAGGGCCGTCCGGTCCGGGAGAAGACGCGGAAGTAGGTCTTGCGCCGAAGATCATCCAGCCGGACCAGCTGGTTGAAGGTCAAATGAAACACGGGCCAGCGCGACAGACCGGTCGAGCCGTTGCGGGGCCGGGCATAGGCCAGGCGGATGGTGGCCGTCGCGAAGTAGCGAAAGACCGCCGCCGGCAGCCGGGAGCCGTCCAGGGCCCGGGTGCCGGCGGGCACCGTCACCTTGACCCGGGTCGAAGGGGGCACCGGCTGGTCGAACCGGCACTCGAGGGTGTTGACGTTGACCCACCGGTATTTGCCCGGCAGGCGGGGCGAAATCGTCAGGGGCACTCGCCGCGGCGTCTGGGTCATCTGCCCCAGTTGGATCATCGGTTTGGAAAAGATGACCGTCACCTTGCGGGCGATGCTCACCGGCCCGGACGGGATGATCCGAATCACCCGCAACGGTCCGGGGGCGGCTGAGGTCGAAGGCATGACTAAGACCAGGCCCATGATCAACGCCAGGGCTGCGGCCACCGCGACTTTTCTCATTTTTTCCTCCCCATGATCCGACCGCGCGCGGACCTATTTGGTTTTCCGACGGCTGATGAGGGCCGACAGATGAGGTCCGACGCCGAACAGGTTTTTTCGGTGAATCCAACCGGACCGTTTGGTGTCCAGGCTGAGTTTAAGCCAGGGGCCCCGTCTCTCCAGGACCCTGAGGACCGACGAGACGACACAGACGTAGGCCACCTTGGATTTGGGATCGGGCCGGCGCCTGAGGCCGGCCGACTCCTCGGTGACCATGACGTACGGCCCGGGGGCCAGGGCCGAGGCGACGATCCAGCCCCGCCGGCCGCGCCAGTTCTGAACGAAGAAATGAGTCGGGCTTCGGGAAACGACCTTGACCGGGGCGTACCGCGGCAGGTGGAAGACCACCCTGGTCGGCGGAAGGGGCGCGGACAGGGCCGAGGCGCCGTCTTGGCGGGCGACCAGGAACCGTCCCGCCGCGGGCCGGGCCCGGCCGGACGCCTTGAGGCGGGCCAGGATCACCGCCGCCTCCTGATCCCGGGGGTTCAGGGCCAGGGCCCGGGCCAGGTATTTACGGGCCAGGTCACGGCGTCCCTGTTTCAAGGACAGCCGTCCCAATCCCCGCCAGGACGCGACCCGGTCGGGGTTGAGGGCCAGGTCCTTCCGGTACTGGACCTCGGCCCGGGCGAAGATCCCTCGCGCCTCGAATTGCCGGGCCAGCCGGAAATGGTAGTGGGTCGTCCGCTGGACCAGGGTCGGTCCGTAGCGGGTGAGGATGGGACCGCCGACCCGACCGACCTTCAGCCGGGCGACCGCCCGGGCCAGGTTCGGATCCAGACGGGCCAGGTTGTAGCAGCCCAACAGCCCCCCACGCTCGACCGGTCCGGCCTTGGAGTGCCTGCGAACCAGGTCGACGAAGTGTTCTCCCCGGCGAAGACGACGCCTGATCAGCCGCACCGCGGCCGGACTCTTGGCCACCAAGACCCGAATGCAGGCCCGGTCCAGATCCTTGACCACCACCAGCGGCCCGGACGCACTCGGGCGCGGCCGGCTGGTCAGGGGCGGCAGCTCCGGCGGCGACACGGCGGACGACGACCCCGAACAGGCCCCCAGGGCAAGGCTCGCCAGGGCGCTCACCCCGACGGCGACCATTCTGTGCGACCTGAACATTCGGGATCTCTCTCCGCGCTTGGAAGGCCGGCCTGAATCGATTTTCCAATGATACCACACCCGGCGCCCGGGTCGCACCCCGGCGATCCCCGGATCAGGCAAACGACGACATTATTTTGGACCGACCCGCCCCGAGGCAAGAAGTGCCGTCGGATTCGGCCTCAGTAACTCGTCCCCGACCCTTCCCGACGCCAACGGCCCGGGCGACCCGTTTCCAGCCGGGCCCTGGTCCGGCGGGCCGAATACCGACGCCCGGCCCGGGCGGCGTAGACGGCCCCTGCCTGGAGGACGTTCTTGACGAAGATCCTGGTCTCGAGGTAGCCGATGCCCTCGACGAATCTGACCAGGTCTCTGGTCCCCAGTCGGGACAGCCACCGGTTCACCGCCCCCCGGCCGGCGTTGTAGGCGGCGGCCATGAGGTGCGGCCGGCCCTGATAGGCCTGATGCAATTCCCGGAGATGATAGGCGGCCATTTCCAGGTTGAGCCGGTCCACGTAGAGCATGGCCCGGTGAAACGTGCCCAGGCCCAGCTTCCGGGCCAGCCGCCGGCCCAGGAAAGGCATGATCTGGAACAGGCCCCTGGCCCCCACCGGCGACGTGGCCAGGGGCACGAACCGGCTCTCGTTCAGGCCCACGCCCATCAGAAAATACGGATTCAGGCCGTATTTCCGGGCGGTGGTCAGGATCCAGGCCTGGTATTTCCGGGGATAGATGAGTTCGTGCCAGTCGGCCGGCACCTTCCGGCCCCGGCCGAACTTGAAGTCGTTGAGGTGACCGACCAGCAGGAAAAAGGCCCGCCGGTGCCGTCCCCGCCGATGATAGCTCTTCATCAGGTGGTAGACGATCCCCTTTTGCCGGGGATGGCGCTGGAGCAGGGCCTCCATCTCCAGCCGGCACCACCGAGTCAGGTCCAGCCGGCACAGCAGGCGAAGGCGTCGCCAGCCGGGGTCGTTTTTCAGGGCGGCCGGTTCCGTTCCGGGAAAGACGGGGGGCGGCAGGAACTTGACCGGACTGCGCCGGGCCGCGGCCACCAGCGCCCCGCGGCCGGCGCCGGCCAATCGACCGATACGCCGGCGGGCCTGCTGACCGTAATAATCCTCCGGAAACTCGGCCGCCGCCTGGGCGTAGCAGGCCCGGGCCAGATTCCGTTTGCCCAGGCGCCGATACATCCGCCCGGCGTGAAACAGGGCCCCGCTGCGGAACCGGGAGTGGCGGGCCAGGGACGCCAGGCGCAGATAGGTTCGGGCCGCCTTGTCCAGGCGACCGGCCTCGAACCACATCTTGGCCGCGTACCACAAGGCCCGGTGGCCCCGGTCGTGATCGGGCGCCAATCGGGCGGCCAGGACATAGGCCCGGTGGGCGTGGTCGAGACGGCCGCCGCGGGCGTGAGAGCGGGCCAGGAAGGTCAGCGCCCCGACGCAGGCCGAATGATTGCATTTCTGATCGAGCATGGTCTCGAGCAGCCGGCGGGCGGTCTTGGCATCGACCCGGACCGCGCTCCGGAAGGCCCCGGCCAGGGCCAGAACCCGTTGGTCAGGGTCGGTCTCCCCTCGGTAAAGACGGCCGTAAAGACTCAGCGCCCGGGTGTGGCGGCCCCGAGCGTAATGGTCCCTGGCCAGGAGATACTTATAGCCCCGTTTGGTCCGGGCGTCCCAGTCCGGCTGGGGGATGATCGACCCGAACAGACGCCCGGCCCGGCGGCGAATCCGACGACTTCGGGACCCGGTCAGGGCGGTCACGAACCACACCCGATCGGCCGGGCCGAGGGCGTCGAACAGCCGGCGCCGCCCGATCCTGAATTTTACGCCCAACCGCCGGGCCGCGCCGCGGCCGGCCCGGGACAGGGGCGCCCGGGCGTAGACGGCCAGCAGGACCCTTTTGGCCTCCCCGGTGCGGCCGGCCTTGAGCAGGACCTCGGCCCGGGCCAGATGAATCCGCCAGCGCCGGGGGCCCTTGGGCACCCGGGCGGCCAGGCGCTCGAGCGTCCCGGTCGCGGCGGCGTATTGTCCGGTCAGGGCCTGGGCCCGGGCCAGGTCCCAGGCCGCGATCCGGGCCAGGGGATGCCCGGCCCGGCGCAGGCCGGGCGCGAGGGTGCCGAGCAGCCTGAGGGCCGGCGCCGGTCGACCCAGCGCCAGGTATTGCCGGGCGGTGAACCAGGTGACGTATGCGGCCAGGAGGTGGCCGGACGACCGGATCCTCGAGAGCAGGGCCAAGGCCTGCTCATGGCGTTTGAGGCGATGCCAGGTGTCGGCCGCCACCAGCCTGGCCCAGACGCCACCGTGGCCGGTCCGGTCCCGGCGGCAGCGAGTCCGCAGCCGCCTCAGGGCGTCCCCGGCCACCTGCAGGTCGTTCACCCGGCCCTGGG
>JAHJDS010000139.1 GCA_018812395.1 Pseudomonadota bacterium | reverse complement strand
CCGACGGGAGGTGGTCCGGGTCATCACCCCCGGCATGGTCGTCGACCCCGAGGCCCTCAATCCCAAGCGCGACCACTACCTGGCGGCAGTGGTCGAACGGTCGGGGACCTTCGGCCTGTCGGCCCTGGACCTGTCAACGGGGCGGTTCGTGGTCAAGGAGGTCGTGGGCGACGACGCCGTGCTCGAGGAACTGTGGCGCCTGGACCCGGCCGAACTGCTCCTGGACGAGGCCGAACCGGAGCGCCCCTGGAGCGACCCGGACCGGCTGCCCGGCGCCTCGTGGACGGTCAATACCGTGGTCATGCCCGGACCGGCCCGGGCCAACCGCGAATTGCGGGAGTTCTTTGAACTGGCCGCTTTGGACGGCTTCGGCCTGGGCGGATATGAGGCCGGTCTGTGCGCCGCGGCGGCCATCCTGCAGTACGTCCTGGAGCGGCAAAAGGTCAAGCCCCGCCACGTCTATCGCCTGACGCCCCAGAGCGACGAATCGGTCCTGATCATCGACGACGCCACCCGGCGCAACCTGGAGCTGACCCGCTCCATGACCGACGGCCGCCGCCAAGGGTCGCTGCTCCACGTCCTGGACGCCACGGTGACCGCCATGGGCGGCCGTTTGCTCCGGCAGTGGCTGCTCTATCCGCCCCGGGAAATGGACCTGATCACGGCCCGCCACGGCGCGGTCGATGATTTCCTGGCCGGCGACGAGTTTCGGGTCGAGCTTCGGTCCCGGCTTGGCCGGGTGGCCGATCTGGAGCGGCTGGGCTCCCGGGCGGTGCTCGGTCAACTCGGTCCCCGGGAGGCGGCCGCGCTGCGCCAGAGCCTGCAAGCGCTGCCTGAACTCTGTGACCTGATGACCCGGGCCCAGGCGCCGCTCCTGGTCGAGACCGTGACCGGTCTGGACCGCCTCGAAGACTTGGCCGCCGAACTTATGCGTGGCCTGGTGGACGAGGCGCCGGCCGGCCTGGGCGAGGGCGGGGTGATTCGACCCGGATACGACCCTAGCCTGGACGAACTGGTGGCCGCGGCCACCGAGGGCAAGCAGTGGATCGCCGCCCTCGAGGAAACCGAACGGCGACGCACCGGCATTCCCGGCCTCAAGGTCGGCTACAACCGGGTGTTCGGCTATTTCCTGGAGATCTCGCGGAGCAAGTCCGACCTGGTCCCGGAAAACTACGTGCGCAAGCAGACCCTGGTGGGCGCCGAGCGGTACATCACCCCGGAACTCAAGGAGGTCGAGGACAAGGTCCTGGGGGCCGAGGAACGCCGGATCGAACTGGAGGCCGAGTTGTTCGGGCGATTGAGGGACCAGGTGGCCGCGGCGGCGACCCGGCTGGCCGACACGGCCCATCGCCTGGCCCGCCTGGACGTCCTGTCCGGCCTGGCCCACACCGCCCGCGAGCATGACTACGTGCGGCCGAAGATGCACCAAGGCGATGAACTGACTCTTCGGGCCGCCCGGCACCCCATGGTCGAGTTTTTTGTCCCGGCCGGCGAGTTCGTGCCCAACGACGTCCATCTGGACCACCAGCGGCAGCAGATCATCATCCTCACCGGCCCGAACATGGCCGGCAAGTCGACCATCCTCCGTCAGACGGCCCTGATCGTGATCATGGCCCACGCCGGGTCATTCGTTCCGGCCGAGGCGGCCCTGGTGCCGATCACCGACCGGGTGTTCACCCGGGTGGGCGCGGCCGACGACCTGACCCGGGGTCGTTCGACCTTCATGGTCGAGATGTGCGAGACGGCCAACATTTTGCACAACGCCACGGCGCGGTCCCTGGTCATCCTGGACGAGGTCGGCCGGGGCACGTCCACCTTTGACGGGCTGTCCATCGCCTGGGCCGTGGTCGAGTACCTGCATGCCCTGGACGGGGTCGGCGTCAAGACCCTGTTCGCCACCCATTACCACGAGCTGACCGAACTGGCCGGGCTGCTGACACGGGTCAAGAACTTCACCATCGCCGTCAAGGAACTGGGCGAGGACATCCTGTTCTTGCGCCAGATGGTCAAGGGCGGCGTGTCCCGGAGCTACGGCATTCAGGTGGCCCGGCTGGCCGGGCTGCCCAACGCGGTCCTGGACCGGGCCCGGGAGGTCCTGGGCGCGCTCGAGGCCGAGGACGGGGACCGTCCCCGGCGCCTGGCCGGACTGGGCGGCCGGGGGGAACCCTCCGGCGAGGCGCAGATCCCCCTGTTCGCCGTCCGCCCCCATCCGGTGGTCGAGCAACTCTCCCGCCTGGACCCCGACCGGCTGACCCCGCTCGAGGCCCTCCAAATCCTCAGCCGCCTCAAGAGGGAGGTCTGATGAGGGCGAGGCGGCGGATGGTTACTCTGGCTTGGCTGGCCGCGGCCGTGCTCGGCCTGACCACGGCGGGGGCCTGGTTCGGTCCGTCGGCCGGGGCGGCCGACCTGAGACGGGCCTACGACGACGCGGTCCGGGCCTACCAGGCCATCAAACGGGCGCCGGTCGTCCCCGGACACCGGACCCGGTGGCTGCTGATCATCAATCGTTTCTCGCGCATCTACACCGCCGATCCCCGGGGCCCCCTGGCCGATCGGGCCATGTATCGTCTCGGTCAGGCCTACACCGAGCTTTATCGCCGCTACCGCCGCCGGACCGATTTGGAACACGCCCTGGACGCCTACCGCCGGCTGGTGATGAGGTTCCCACTAAGCCGGCTGGGCGACGACGCCCAGTACATGATCGGGCACATCCAGGAAAACCTGGTCAAGAACGACGTCAAGGCCTTTCGGGAGTACCTCAAGGTCGAGCTGCTCTTCCCCCGGGGCGACATGGTCGCCCGGGCCAGGGAACGGCTCAAAATAATTCGGGCCCGTCTGGACCCGGCCGCGGGTTCGCCCCCCTTCGACTCGATCTCCGCCGGATCCCCGCTTG
>JAHJDS010000138.1 GCA_018812395.1 Pseudomonadota bacterium | reverse complement strand
GGAGCGACCTCGCGGACAAGGTCAAGATCATCTGCGGCGGGGCGGCGGTCACCGAGAAATTCGCCCTCGGGGAGTGCGGCGCCGACGGTTACGCCAAGGACGCGGTCAGCGCCGTCAGGACCATCAAACAGATGCTGGGAATCAACTGATCGGGCTCGGGACTCGAGGCCTCACCGGTCTCACGACCCCGTGGCGGGAATCATCTATGTTTAAGGGACTACGGGTCATCCGGAGGTCATCAGCTTTAGATTGGACGAAACGACGATCCATGTGGTCAGGGCCGCGAAGACGGTGAATGACATAACCGAAAACAGGCAGAGCCGCTTCTGAAAGCCGGGAATGACCTGTTGAAGGGATTTCCTTTTCCTGAACAAATCGATTACCCCCACGCCTGTCCCCGTGATTCCCCCCAGAAACAGGGAGGCGTACAGGACGTATCCCACGAAATTGTATTCCTTCTTCAGCATGCAAAAGGGGCAGTGATGGGAGGGGGACTCATACACGTACGATGAAATAAAGGACAATATCCCGGCCAAGGCGATGACGGTCAGGGCCAGGCAGAAAATGGAGAATATTGTACCTGCCCGGCGCCGCCACAGGAAATACACACCCGTTGCCCCGGTTGCGGCGGCCATGACGTAGAATCCGATCACTGACCACCGGGGCGACAGGAATGCCAGGTCCGAGCGCAGCCCCGAGGCCTGGCTGCTGAACAAGGTCCCGCAGCAGGAGGTGATCACCTCGGCCTTCATCAGTCCGAAATACAAGAGTTGGAGCACGGCCTCGGTCAAGACCAGACCGGTGATGACGAGCAGAAACGCGTTCTTGATCCGGACCAGGGGATAGTCGTAACCTTGGTTGTCGACCCGGTTCAGGATCAGCCACAATCCGGCCAAGAAACAGTTGAGCATCTTGAGCAGCAGGACGGGATAGCCGAAGCCGTTGACGTAGAGCGTCCCCGCCGCGCACATCGCCCCGCTGAACAGCCCGTGGATTTTCTCGGCGGTGTGGACGTACAGGAAAAGGGAGACCACCTCGGCGGCCATGGCGTAGGCGACCACGGTCGAGATCAGATAGGTCTTTCGCTCCAGGGTGAGCTGGCGCTGGCTGCCGCTGGTCAGGTCCCACCACCGCAGGATCCGCCCGGCCTGGACCGAGGCGTAGACCAGGATGAAGCCGACCAGGACCGAGACCATGATCAAAGTCAGCACGGCCGGGTGGAGCACCATCGTCCCTACCCTTCGGCCGCTATCCGCCCGTCGCGGAGTTCGATCACCCGATCGACCAGGTCGGCCTCGACCACCAGCGGGTCGTGACTGGCGATCAGCAGGGTTTTGTGGTCGGCCTTGAGTGCGGCCAGGATGTCGAGCAGCCGGAGGGACAGCCCGGAGTCCAGGTGGGCCGTCGGCTCGTCGGCGATGATCACCGCCGGATCGTTGATCAGGGCCCGGGCGATGGCCACCCGCTGCTGCTCGCCGCCGGACAGGTGCTCGACCCGCTGGCCGGCCTTGGCCTCGAGATCGAACCGCCGGAGCAGGCCTGTGGCCTTGCCGGCGATGACCCGATGTCCCTGGCCGGTGGGATAGGCCGGGAGCATGACGTTTTCCAGGGCGCTGAGGCCCCGGAGCAGATGGTACTGCTGGAAAACGAAGCCGAAGGTCTTTCGTCTGATCTCGGTCAGAAACCGCTCGGGCAGCGACGTTATCTCCCGCCCGCCGAGGGTGATACGGCCCGTGGTCGGTCGAGTCATGCCGCCGATGATGGACAGGAGCGTCGTCTTGCCCGAACCGCTGGGACCCTTGAACACGGTCGTCTGATAAAGGGGCAGCGTGGCGGTCACGTCCTGTAGGGCCTGAAACTGATTGGGTTTGCCCTCATTGTAGACCTTGCTGATCCGGTTCAGGACCACCATCGGCCCCGCGTCGGTCAGGCTCCGGTCCCGGCCCGCCTCCCGGCCCTCGCTCATGATGTCACCCCGCCGTGCGTCATCACTGCCTCATGACGATGTCCGGATCGGTGATGGCCGCCTTCCAGGCCGGAATGATGGTCAGGATGGTGTAGGGCACCACGGTCAGCAGAAACAGCAGCCCGATCTGATAAAAATCGACGTCGGCCGCCAGGCGCCAGCGGGGGTAGATCACCGACCAACCCCTGACCGCCTGCTGAATCAATGCCGCCGAGGTGAAAAAGACGTGAACGTAGGCCAAGATGAAGCCCAGCAAAAAGGACGTCAACGAGATGACGACCCCCTCCCAGAACTTGACGGCCAGCACGTCCCCGGTCTCCCAGCCCAGGGCCTTGAGCGTCCCGATCTCCACCTTTTCCTCGAGCTGCATGCCCGTGGCCTTGTCCCAGGCGAAGATCAAAAAGGCCAGCAAGGCCCCGGCCAACAGGACGATCATCATGCCGCTGCGCCAGTCAAACACGGCCGCATAGGTCCGCAAGATCTCCTCGCGCAAGACGGGCCGGGCGTCGGGCAGGATCTCGACGATCTTGCGGGCCACGGTGGCCACCTCCAGCGGATTGGCCACCCGCACGGCCAGGTCGGTGAAGAGATGGTCGGGCACGCCGTATAATTTCCGGAACCCCTCCGGCCTGATCACCACCAGGTCGGCCGAAATCAACTCGGCGTCGGCCGGCAGGATGCGAACCAGCCTGAGCAGCAGGACCTGGCCGCTGTGGGAGGTCAGGGAGATGTTGTCCCCGAGCGCCAGGCGGAGCGTCCGGGCCACTCCGTAGCCCACGGCGACCTGACCGACCCCCAGCTTCCGGTCGGCCATGGCCCACAGGGTGAAGTTGGCCCCGGACACGGGATCATAGTAGTAGCCCCACAACCGGCCCTTGACCTCGGCCACGCCGCGAATGCGTCTGATTTTGTCCCGATAGGAGGCCGGAATGAAGGCATGGCGGCCGGCCATGATCCGCTGCACGACCAGTTCCGGGGCCCCGCGCAGGACCGCCCCGGCCTCCCGGCGCACGGCCTGGGTGAACAGGATCACCGAGGAGACGACGAAGACCACCAGGCTGAACACGGCGATCAGCGAGAAATTCCGGCCCCTGCGCCGCCACAGGGCGGACAGGGTGAAGTCCAGGAAGTGTCGCTGTCGCTGCAGCCAGGGGCTCAAGACTGGTCCTCACGGCGCTCGGGCGGGGCGACGGAATCCCCGGCCAAAGGCCGGGTGGCGGCCGTAGCGGGGGGGAACCAGGATCGCCCCGGAGGGAAAGTGTTCCATGGACAGGGGATAGTCTTGAAAGGCCGAGAACAGGTCGGCCTGGGTCGGGTGCCGGGTGTAGCGGGCCTCGGTCACCAGACAAAGATCGGTCAGACCCAACTGACTGACTAACTGGCGATGGCGTTCGAACAGCCGGTAGGCCGCGCCCTGCCCCAGGGCCCCGTGCAGGCAAATCACCCCGGTGACGAACAGCAGCAGGGCGAGCAGCCCCAGATAGAGCGAGGACTTCCTCACCGATCCAGCCACTTGATGACGCACGGCGTCACCTCTTCGAATTTCAACACCTTCTTGCCCTTGTGGTCCTTCAGGAACGCCAGGGCGTCCGCCCGCTTCTTGAACGGGATCAACTCCCGCCCCATGGGGCCGAGGACGTCGCTGCCGATGACGTACCAGGCCCGGCGACCCGGGATGAGCTTGACCGAGTAGTAATCGGTCACGAACACAGCGGTCCCCTTGACCGATTTCCGGCCACGGACGTACCGGCCCGGGGCGAACAGGTACTTGAACAAGTCCTTGGCGCCGTCGAAGTAGTAGCGCCCTCCGTCCGGGTGCACGACCACGCCCACCCAGTGGGGATACTTGTAGACGAACATCCCGCACACCGGGCACTTATCCCGCTTGCCCGGCGAAGGCGGCAGGGTTACGGCTTTTTTTTTAGCTTCATCATCAGCATCCGGCGCCTTTTTTTCTGGATCATCTTCAGGTCGGCGTACATGCCGCAGAAGACGTCCTGCATCACCTGGTCGTAGCCCACGATCCGGCCGCCGCTCTTGGCGATGTACTTCTGGGCCCCGACCTTGGAGGCAAAGGCCCACTTGGCCTTCTTGGTCATCACGCCCGGTTTCTTGTCGTTGATGACCCAGACCGCCTTTTCGGCGTCAATCAGTCTTTTGGTGAAGAAGTCGGCCACCTGGATCGTTTTCGGGATCTTGTCCAGGTGGGAGACCGTGTAGGCCCCCAGGCAGAACACCGAACAGGTGCCCAGCTTCGACCCGTCGGTGAACACGGTGTAGACCCGTGAGAAATTGAATTTCAGTCGATTCATGCCGCAAATGGGGCACGAG
>JAHJDS010000137.1 GCA_018812395.1 Pseudomonadota bacterium | reverse complement strand
TACGCCGGGGCTCAAAAAAATATGGGCCCGGCCGGGGTGACCCTGGTGGTCGTCCGCCCAGACATGCTCGACCGGATCCCCGAGGGGCTGCCGACCCTGCTCGACTACCGGACCCAGGTGGGCAAGAACTCGCTGTTCAACACCCCGCCCTGCTTCGCCATCTACCTCTGCGGCCTGGTCCTGGAGTGGATCGAGGACGAGATCGGCGGCGTGGCGGCCATGGAGAAGATCAACAACGACAAGGCCGAGTTGCTCTACGGCTATCTGGACTCGACCGACTTCTACCGGCCCACGGCCGCCAAGGACTCCCGGTCCAAGATGAACGTCACCTTCCGCCTGCCCTCGGAAGACCTCGAGGCCAAGTTGGTGGCCGAGGCCCTGGGCCGGTCTCTGGGCGGACTCAAGGGCCACCGCTCGGTGGGCGGCTGCCGGGCCTCGATCTACAACCCGACGCCGCTCGAGGCCGTCGGGGAGCTGGTGGCCTTTATGAAGGACTTCGAGGCCAACAACGGCTGAGACGTCCGCTGACAACGGGGGTGCACCATGAGGCGTCAAGTCCGGCTGGGGGGGACGTTCGTCCTGGCCCTGGCAACAGTGTTCGCGGTCACGGCCCTGATTGCCAAGACCAAAAAGCCGGCCCCCAAGCCGACCCCGGCCGCCGGCATGAAACTCCCGGCGGGTCTGTCGGCCGAGGCCAAGGCCTGCGTGACCTGCCACCTCGAGCACAACCCCGGCCTGGTGGTGGACTGGCTCAAGAGCACCCACGCGGGGCAGGAAACGACCTGCCTCGAATGCCACCGGGCGGCCAAGAACGCCCCCGGGGTCAGTTCGGCCCATGAGGCCCAATACCGGGGCGGCAAGTGGGGCAAGGTGATCCCGATCACGGCCGTGGTCTCGCCCAAGAAGTGCGGCGAGTGCCACGAGGACCAGGTGGCCCAGTACGCCCGGTCCAAGATGGCCAACACCCTGCGCATCATCTCCAAGCTGGACCACGGGCTGCCGGTCCGCCTGGAGGGCCGCCTCGAGCGCAAGACCGGCTGCCTGGTCTGCCACGGCACCATCGTCAAGATCAAGGCCGGCCGCGTCGACCGTTCGACGTGGCCCAGCGTCGGCGTGGGCCGAAAGAACCCGGACGGCTCCCTGGGCTCCTGCTCGTCGTGTCACACCCGGCACCGCTTCTCCCGGGCCGAGGCCCGGCGGCCCGAGGCCTGCAAGCAGTGTCACATGGGGCCGGACCATCCCCAGTACGAAGTCTTCATGGAGTCCAAGCACGGGGCGATGTACGTCGCCCAGGGGGGCCAGTACAAGTGGGGCGCCTCGGCCGACGACTGGCGGCCCGGGATCGCCTACCGGGCCCCGACCTGCGCCACCTGCCACTTCTCCCGGGTGGGCAAGGTCAAGGGCACCCACGACGCCACCGAGCGCCTGGCCTGGGAGGTCCAGACGCCCCGCTCCATCCGGCCCGAGAATTTCAAGCCCTGGCCGGCCAAGATCAAGTGGCAGCAGGCCCGGGCCAACATGAAGGGCGTCTGCGGCCACTGTCACAGCCCCGGCTGGGTGGATTCCTTTTTCGCGGACTACGATAAGGTCAACGTCTTTTACAACACCAAATACTACGACCCGGCCGCCCGGATGATGAAGAAGCTGTACGCCCGTGGGTTGCTGGACAAGAAGCGTTTTTTTGACGAGCGGCTGGAGCAGGATTTCTACAAGCTGTGGCACTATCCCGGCATCCGGGCCCGCACCGGCGCGGCCATGGGCGGCCCGGTCTACACCTGGTGGGTCGGCTTCTACGACCTGAAGGTCGCCTTCCCGCGGTTCATGCGCCGGGCCAGGGCCTTGCTGAAGTCGGGCAAGAAGGCCAAGCCGTACAAGTTGATCCCGGGCGCCTACCAGCCGCACCGGCTGCCGTACTGATCGCCCGGTCCGGCTTCGGTCAAACATCGACTCCCGGGGCAACCCCCCGGGATTTTTTTCAACCCAGCGGGAGGGTTGTTTGCCGTGGTTCCGGTGGTAGACTTGAAAGAAAACCGCACGGAGGTCGACCCCATGGAACCCATCGCCAACCATCAATCCTCGCCCGCGGTCCCCTCCCCCCGTCAGTCCCGGCGGCGGTTCGCCCGGCCTGGTCTGGCCTGGGGGACGATGCTCCTGGCCTTTTGGGCCGTCACTCCCGTTTGGGCCCAGGCGGCCAAACCGGCGATTCAAGAGGGGCGGGCCTTTCTGGCCGCGGCCGGACGGGGAGACCTGGCCCGAGTCAAGGCCATGGTCGCCCGGGACCCGGGCCTGGTCAACTACAAGACCAAGACCGGGTACACGGCCCTGCATCAGACGGCCTTGTCCGGTCACGTGGCCGTGGCCCGATATCTGCTCGACCAAGGGGCCGCCCTGGAGGCCCGGGACAAATACGGCTTCACGCCCCTGCACCAGGCCGCCCACCGCCACGCCAAGATCACCGTCACCCGGCTGCTGATCGAGCGCGGCGCGAAGGTGAACGCCCCGGACATCAAGGGCCACACCCCGCTGTTCCGGGCCATCCTCAACGGGCGGCCGGACATCGCCGCCTTGTTGAAAAAGAGCGGCGGGCGGCTGCCCGCCGACGCGGCGGCCCGGTTTTTCGTGGCCGTGGCCCAAAACGATCCGAACCTGGCGGCCCGGATCGCCGCCCGGGACCCCAAGGTCGTCCAGGCCCGGACGGCCGTCGGGGCCACGCCGCTCCACGTGGCGGCCATGCTCGGCCGGAGTCGGACCACCGCCTGGCTGATCAAACAGGGGGCCGACCTGAACGCGGTCAATGTCTCGAAGATGACCCCGCTGGCCCTGGCCGTCCTGCTCCACCAGCCGGATACGGCGGCGTTGCTGATCCAGAACAAGGCCAAGCTCGACCCGACCGACACCCTCGGCCGAACGCCGCTGCACCTGGCCGCGATCAAGGGCTACACCGAGGTGGCCGCCCGGCTGATCAAGGCCGGGGCCAATGTGCGGGCCCGGGACCGCTGGGGCCATACGCCCCTGCACTCGGCCGCCTACTGGGGCCGGGACCGGATCGTGCCCCTGCTCATCGCCCGGGGCGCACCGCTGAATTTGAGGGACCAGTTCGGTCTGACGCCCCTGGCCTGGGCCCTACGCCGGCGGAAGATGTCCACCGCCCGCCTGCTGCGCCAGAAGGGCGCCCAACAGTAGTCCGAACCCGGGAGGGAGAACCAACCATGGACCAGAGTCGGCTCCAGGCCCTTGCGGACGCCTTGGGCTACGACGAAACACCTTACGGCTTCTTTTACACCGACGTCGAG
This sequence comes from Pseudomonadota bacterium, assembly GCA_018812395.1. Taxonomy (GTDB): domain Bacteria; phylum Desulfobacterota; class Desulfarculia; order Desulfarculales; family JAHJDS01; genus JAHJDS01. Next base: position 1,302 of record JAHJDS010000137.1, on the reverse strand, counting down.
CCGGCCGAGGGGTATGCGCCCAAACCGAGCGTCCTGCCCACCATCCAGGACGAACAGCACAACCGGGTCGACTGGCCGGGCGTCTGGAAGAACTTCCAATGCGTCCTGGGCCGAATCTGGCTGGCCCGCAAGAAGAAGACGGCCGCCTATTTCTCGGCCGAAAAATTCGGCTGCCTGGGCGGGGCCTTCTATTTGGGCTACAACCGGCCCCAACTCGAGTTCATCGTCCACTACGTCTCGACCGGCCTGCCCGGGGTGATCGACGGCGAAAATTACCTGTCCTCGCCCGAGGCCACCCGGCGCTTCTTCGACCTGGTGACGCCCGAGCCGGCCCCGGCCAAGTACGCCGTGTTCAAGCCCCTGACCGATTTCGGGGAAGGCGAGACGCCGCTGTTGGTCTCCTGGTTCGCCCGCCCCGAAGTCATCTCCGGCCTCCACCAGCTCGCCGCGTTTGTGACCGACGACCTGGAGGTGGTGACCAGTCCCTTTGGGGCCGGGTGCACCAACCTGGTTGCCTGGCCGCTGAAATACCTGCAAGACGGCAGCGTCAAGGCGGTCCTGGGCGGCTGGGACCCGTCCTGCCGCAAGTTCCTCAAAACCGACGAGATCACCTTCACCGTGCCCCGGGAGATGTTCGAGATGATGATCGAGCGTTGGGAGAACTCGTTCCTGAGGGCCTCGGCCTGGCGAGACGTCCGGAAGAAGATCGAGCGCAGCCGCCGGGCCTGGGGCGAGGCCGGGGGCTGAGGCGTGCCCTGGTTCAAGCGGGCCCTGGTCACCGGCGCCACCGGTTTTTTAGGGGGACACCTCTGCGGGCGGCTGCTGGCCCAGGGCGTGGCCGTCCGGGGCACGGTCCGCCGCCCCAGACCGTCGACGGACGCCTTGAGGGACGCGGGCGTGGAGATCGTCCCGGCCGCCCTGGACGACGAGGCCGGGCTGAGGCGCGCCGCGGACGGGGTCGAGGTCGTCTTTCACGTCGCCGCCCTGGCCTCCTACGTGGCCTCCCGGGACCGCTTCGAGGAGACCAACGTCCGGGGCACGCGCCACGTGTTGGACGCGGCCCGGACCGCCGGGGTGCGCCGCCTGGTCCACGTCTCCTCGGAATCGGTCACCCTCAAAAACGCCGACCGCATCGACGAGGACGAGGACCAGCCCTATCCCCGGCGATTCCTGGACCACTACTCCCGGACCAAGGCCGAGGCCGAGCAAGGGGTGCTCGCGGCCAATGGTCACGGGATCGAGACGGCGGTCGTCCGGGCCCCCTGGATCTGGGGCGAGCGGGACACCAGGGTGTTCAAGGCC
>JAHJDS010000136.1 GCA_018812395.1 Pseudomonadota bacterium | reverse complement strand
GGCGTTCCTGGCCGTGGACGCGGGCCTTGACGCTGGCCGTGGGCGTGATCCGATCCCCGGTGGTGACCATCAACTGCTCGACGACGATGGCCCGGAGCCCGGCCGGGACTTTCTGCATGACCGTCTCGGCGATGGCGAACAAATCGGTGTTGGTGATCTGCTTGCCCTTGGCCACCACGGCCCGGACCCGCCCGACGATCTCGGTCAGTTCCTCGGGGCCGGGCTCGAGGCCGGCCTCCATCAGCACCTGGGCGATGCCGTGGCGCCCGGTGTGTTTGCCGACCACCAGCCGGCGGCGGTGTCCGACCATGTCCGGCGTCAGCAGGCCGGGCTCGAAGGTCCGCCGGTCGCGCATCACTCCGGCGGCGTGGATGCCGCTCTCGTGGGTGAAGGCGTTGGCCCCGACCACGGGCTTGTTGCCGGGCACGGCCACCCCCGACAGCCGCTCCACGAGGCGGGAGACCGCGTACAGCTTGCTGAAGTCGAGGCCGCAGTCCACGCCGGCCAGGCACTTGAGGGCCACGGCCACCTCCTCGAGCGCGGCGTTGCCGGCCCGCTCGCCCAGGCCGTTGACGCAGACCTGGACCATCCTCGCCCCGGCCTCGACCGCGGCCAGGGTGTTGGCCGTGGCCAGGCCGAAGTCGTCGTGGCCGTGGAACGAGATCGGGGCCCTGGTGGCCGACGCCACCCGCCGGACCATCTCGGCCACCGAGGCGGGCGTACCCACGCCCACGGTGTCGGTCAGGCCGATCCAGTCCGCCCCGGCCTCGAAGGCCGCGGCGCAGACCTCGACCAGGAATTCGGGGTCGGTCCGGGTGGCGTCCATGGGCGTGAACAGGCACTCGAGGCCTGCGTCCTTGACCTGCTTGATTGCCCGGACGCTGGCCTCGACCACCTGGGGGCGGGTCTTGAAGGTGGACTGCTCCATCTGGATGTCGCTGGTCGAGCAGAACACGTCCACTAGGCCTGCGCCGGTGTCGATCACGGCGTCAAGGTCGGCCGGCACCGCCCGGGCGATGCCGCAGACCACTGCTGAGACCTCGGCCGCGACCAGGCGCACCGCCTCGGCCTCCTGGGCCGAGTTGACCGGGAATCCGGCCTCGATCACGGCCACGCCCAACTCGTCCAGCTTGCGGGCGATCTTGAGCTTGTCCTCGACCGAGAAGGCCAAATTTGGCATCTGCTCGCCGTCGCGGAGCGTGGTGTCAAATACCTTTACGGTGCCCTCTTCGCTCACGACCCGCCTCCCGAGCCGAGCCACTTCATCATCGCCCGCATGCGATCCCCCACCTCATCGACCGGATGGGCGGCCTCCCGCCGGAGCAGGGCGCTATATACCGGCCGGCCGGCCCGGTTTTCCAGGACCCATTCCCGGGCGAACTCGCCGGTCTGGATCTCGGCCAGGATGTCCTTCATGGTCCGGCGCACCTGGTCGGTGATGATCCGGGGACCGCGGGTGACGTCGCCGTACTTGGCCGTGTCGCTGACGAAGCGGCGCATGTGCTTGAGGCCGCCCTGGTGGACCAGGTCGATGATCAGCTTCATCTCGTGGACGCACTCGAAGAAGGCCATTTCCGGGGCGTAGCCGGCCTCGACCAGGGTCTCGAAGCCGGCCTTCATCAGGGCCGTCACCCCGCCGCATAAGACCGCCTGCTCGCCGAAGAGGTCCGTCTCGGCCTCCTCGATGAAGGTGGTCTCGATCACGCCGGCCCGGGTGCCGCCGAGGCCCTTGGCGTAGGCCAGGCCAATGGCCAGCCCCTCCCCGGACACGTCCTGGTGAACGGCCACCAGGCAGGGCACCCCCTGGCCGGCCTCGAACAGTTCGCGGACGATCTTGCCCGGCCCCTTGGGGGCGACCATGATCACGTCCACCTCGGGGGGCGGGATGATCTGGCCGTAATGAATGTTGAAGCCGTGGGCGAACAGCAGGGTCCGGCCCGGTCCCAGGGCCGGGGCGACAAAGTCCCGGTAGACCTGGGGCTGGTCCGGATCGGGCAGCAGGAATGCGGTCAGGTCCGCTTCGGCCACGGCCCTGGCCAGTGGCGCGGCCTCCAGGCCGTCGGCGGCCACCCGCTCGAAAGACGGGCTCCCCTCTCTCAGGCCGACGACCACCCTCAGCCCGCTGTCGTGGAGGTTGCGGGCGTGGGCCCGGCCCTGGCTGCCGTAACCGAGGACGCAGATCGTCTTGTCCTGAAGCCGGCCGAGGTCGGCGTCCGATTCGTAGTATGCCTTGGCGTTCATAGTCAGGCTCCTTGGCGATGCTGGTTGAGGTCGAAGAGGTCGGTGTCAAGGCCGACGGGCGCCGGGATCCGGTCCTCGTCTTCGGCCCCGGCGTTCAGGTCCCCGTGGCGGGCCAGGGTGATCTGGCCGGTCCGGGCCATCTCGATGATGCCGAAGGCCCGGAGCAGGTCGATCAGGGCCTGAATTTTTTGTCGGTTGCCGGTCACCTGGACGATCAGGCTCAGATGGTCCACGTGGTCGATCCGGCCTCCGAAGACCTCGGCCAGGTCGAGGACCTGGCGGCGCGTCTCGGGGGTGGCCTTGACCTTGATCAGGGCCAGGCCCCGCTTGACGCACGAGGTCCGCGACAGGTCCATCACCCGGCAGACGCAGACCAGGCGATCGAGCTGCTTGACCACCTGCTCCAGGGTGGCGTCGTCGCCGCTGACCACGGCCGTGATCCGCGAGTAGGCCGGGTTCTCCGTCTCGCCCACGGCCAGGCTGGTGATGTTGAAGCCGCGCCGGGCGAACAGTCCGGCCACCCGGGCCAGGACGCCACGCTCGTTGCGGACAAGGATGGACACCGGTCGGAGATCTTCCATCTATGTCTCCTCCGCTTGACAGGGGATGAATTCACTATTGGATGCGCCCGGCGGCACCATCGGCAGGACGATTGCCTCGGGGTCCACCTGGACGTCCAGGACCACCGGCAGGCTCCGGTCGCGACTCATGGCCAGGGCCCACCTCAGGGCCGACTCGAGTTCCTCGGGCCGCTCGACCCGGCGACCCAGGCCCCCGAAGGCCCGGGCGACCCGGTCGTAGGCCGAAGGCTCGAGCCTGGTCTCGCTACGGCGCTTTTCGTGGAACATGTCCTGCCACTGGCGGACCATGCCCAAATAGGTGTTGTTCAGGATGACGACCACCACCCCGATGCGGTAGCGGACCGCCGTGGCCAGTTCCTGAATGTTCATCAGGAACGAGCCGTCGCCGTCGACGCAGACCACCGTCGCCTCGGGCCGGGCCAGCTTGGCCCCCAGGGCGGCCGGCAGGCCGAAACCCATGGTCCCCAAGCCGCCGCTGGTGATGAAGCGGCGCGGCCGCCTAAAAGGGTAGTACTGGGCGGTGAACATCTGGTGCTGGCCCACGCCGGTGACGATGATCGGGTCGTCCTCGATCCGCCCCAGGGCCTCGATGACCTGTTGCGGCGCGATCAGGCCGTCCCGGGTGGGATAGGTCATGGGATAGCTCCGCCGGAACCCCTCGATCCGGCGGCGCCAAGCCGCGTAGTCCGGCCGCGGCCCGCCGCGGGCCGCGCCCTGGACCAGGGCCTTGAGCACCGGCCGGGCGTCACCGACGATCGAGACGTGACAGGGCAGGATCTTGTTGATCTCGCTGGCGTCCACGTCGACGTGGATCAGCCGGGCCTCGGGCGCGAAGCCTTTGACCCGGCCGGTGACGCGGTCGTCGAAGCGGGCGCCCACGGCCAGCAGGAGGTCGCAGTGGCGCAGGGCCAGGTTGGTGTAGCCGGTGCCGTGCATGCCGGGCATGCCCAGGCTCAGGGGATGGTCGGCCGGGAAGTTGCCCAGACCCATCAGGGTGCTGGTCACCGGAATGCCCAGCCCCTCGGCCAGGTTTTTCAGTTCGGCGCAGGCCCCGGCGTGGATCACCCCGCCGCCGGCCAGGATCACCGGCCGCTCGGCCTTGCGCAGCAATTCCAGGGCCGCCTCGATCCGCCTCGGATCGCCCTCGTAGGGCGGCCGGTAGCCCTCGGGCGGCCGCGGCCGGGCGACGGTCTCGGGGCAGGGACGCTGGGCCACGTCCTTGGGCAGGTCGATGAGCACCGGGCCGGGACGGCCCGTCTGGGCCACGTAGAAGGCCTCGGAAAAGATCTGCGGCAGGTCCGCGGCGTCGGCGACCAGATAGTTGTGCTTGGTGATGGGCATGGAGATGCCCCACACGTCGGCCTCCTGAAAGGCGTCGTTGCCCATCAGGTTCGAGCTGACCTGGCCGGTGACGGCCACCATCGGGATCGAGTCCATCATCGCCGTGGCCAGACCGGTGACCAGGTTGGTCGCCCCGGGGCCGCTGGTGGTGATGACCACGCCGGGGCGGCCCGTGGCCCGGGCGTACCCGTCGGCCATGTGGGCCGCGCCCTGTTCGTGGCCGACGATGATGTGCCGCAGTCCGCCGCTACGGTACATGGCGTCATAGACCGGCATGATCGCCCCGCCGACCATGCCTAACACGACGTCCACCCCCTCGTGGAGCAGGGCGGCGATCACCGCGTCGGCGCCGTTGGGGGCCGGTTTGGCCGGTTCGGGAAGACGGGTCTGGGTCAGGGTGTTCATCGGCGCTCCTCCTTGGGCTCCGGCCCGGGCCCATCGGCCAGGACCGCCCCCTGGGCGGCGCTGGTCACCAGCCGGGCGTAGCGGGCCAGGGCGCCGGTCTGATATCTGGGGGCGGGAGCCCGCCAGGCGGCGCGGCGAACGGCCAGCTCCTCGTCACCGACGTGGAGTTCCAGGCAACGGCCCGGGATGTCGATCACGATCCGGTCGCCGTCCTGGACCAGGGCCAGGAGGGAGCCCCGGGCGGCCTCGGGCGAGACGTGGCCCACGGCCGCCCCCCGGGAGCCGCCGCTGAATCGGCCGTCGGTGACGAGCGCCACCTTGCCGTCCAGGGGGCCGCCGCTGATGAGGCTGGTCAGGGCCAGCATCTCGCGCATCCCCGGCCCCCCGGCCGGACCCTCATAGCGCACCACCACTACGTCGCCCGCTTGCAGCCGGCCCTGGGTGTAGGCGGCCACGGCCGCTTCCTCGCCGTCAAAGACCCGGGCCGGGCCCGAGTGGCGGAGCATCCCCGGGCTGACCGCGGTCTGCTTGACCACCGCCCCCTGGGGCGCCAGATTGCCCCGCAGCACGGCCAGACTGCCTTCGGCGTGCACCGGGTCGGCCAGGGAATGGATCACCGGCTGGCCGAAAAACTCCACCTTGGCCACCTCGGCCGGCAGGTAGTCCTTGAGCGGTCCGCTGTTGACCGTCATGACGCCCAGGTCGAGGTCGTCTTCCAGGCGTTTCATCACCGCGCCCACGCCCCCGGCGGCGTCCAGATGCGACAGACGCATCGGCCCGCCCGGGCTCATGGCCGAGAGGTGGGGCGTGGTCCGGGACAGATCGTCAAAGTCCGACAGGCCGAACCCCACGCCCGCCTCGTGGGCGATGGCCGGCAGGTGCAGGGCGGTGTTGGTCGATCCGCCCAGGGCCAGGTCGACCCGGGCGGCGTTGACGAAGCTGTCGCGGGTCAGGATGGCCGAGGGCCGCACGTCCCCGGCCAGCAGGCCCATGATCGCCCGGCCGGACTCATGGGCGATGCGGTTTTTCTGGTCGCTTTCGGCCAGGGCGCAGGAGCAGCCCGGCAGGCTGAACCCCAGGGCCTCGGTGACGCAGGCCATGGTGTTGGCGGTGAACATGCCGGCGCAGGAGCCCGGGCCGGGGCAGGCGGCGGCCTCCAGTTCGCCCAGTTCCTCGAGGCTCATCCGGCCGGCCTCGACCTTGGCCACGGCCTCGAAGACCGTGATCAAATCCACCACCTCGCCTCGGTGTCGGCCGCAGGCCATGGGTCCGCCGGTGACCATCAGGGCCGGAACGTCCAGCCGGGCCGCGGCCATGAGCATCCCCGGCACGATCTTGTCGCAGCCGGCGATCAGCACCAGGGCGTCGAAGCAGTGGGCCCTGGTCATCAGCTCGACGCTGTCGGCCACCAGCTCCCGGCTGGGCAGGGAGGCGCTCATCCCCTGGTGGCCCATGGCCAGGCCGTCGCAGATGGCGATGGTGTTGAACTCGAACGGGGTGCCGCCGGCCTCCCTGACGCCGCGTTTGACCACGGCCGCCAAACGATCGAGGTGGACGTGGCCCGGAACGACGTCGGTCCAGGAGTTGGCCAGGCCGATGAAGGGGCGGGCGATCTGTTCGTCGTCCAGACCCAGGGCCTTCAGCAGGGAACGATGGGGCGCTCGGGACAGCCCCTCTTTTATCTGGTTGCTCGAATACATGTCCAAAACCCCGGCCCTCGCGGCGGTGACTGAGGCCGCCACAGGGCGAATTAGACACCGCCGGCCCAAGGGCTCGAAAAAATTCTCTTGGCCGCAGACAAAAGTCTGCTGCCGTCGGCGGCTCGGATCAGATTATGGTGAGAAAGAAGTTTTGGCCCCTACAGGGGCAGAATAATGACGATCGATACGACGACCAGGCAGGAGACAAGCAGGGCGGTGGTGGGGCGGGAGTTATGGGTCGGTTTCGGACTTCGAGGCATTCGTCTCGTGGTCATGGATGCCGGTTTCATGGCTGATCCTCCTCTAAATTTACTGTCTTGTGTATTTATCGGCCAGCCGGGGACTTGTCAAGCGCTTTTTTTTAAAACGCGTGGTCGGGACAACGCCCCGCCCGGGGAATGGGCCCCTTTTAGGCCTCGGCCCCGGGGTCCCGGGCGACCGGGCGCTTCTCAGGGTCGATAACTGTCCGGCACGCGCAGCAGCCGCCTGATCTCGGTCACGAATTGCCGGAGCGGTTTGCGATAGTGGGTCCCGTACCGGGACACAAAGGGCGAGACGATGACCGGCCGGCCGCCGCCCGGCGGAAAGACCAGCATCGCCGGGGTGCGCTTGAGTCCCATCTCCTGCCAGACCGCCTTTTCCGACTGGGTGTAATTGACCCCGAGCATGACCTTGGGGTACCACCAGAAGGTCTTCATGAACGGGTGCTGGCGGAGGTAGCGATTTTCCAGGTCCTTGCAAAAGGGGCAGTACGAGGAATAGAAGTAGACGATGAAGCCCGGGCCGCCCCGCC
>JAHJDS010000135.1 GCA_018812395.1 Pseudomonadota bacterium | reverse complement strand
GTGAATGCCCTCTCCGCCCATCTATAACTTATTATTAAATTCCTATTCTTCCCAACTTGTCAAGATTCCGGGCCAGGGGGCGGCGCCAGGCCCGCCCCCCGGTCGATCAGGACCATGGACCGGGCCGTCTTTTTTGGGATGGAAAGGGGATACGACTTGACGGGGGTGGTAATTTCCCTCGATAATGAAATTCGATGGGCCGAACGCCTCGGCAACCGGGAAAAATCGCCCCGCCAGGCTCGATCCGCCCGTCGGCGCCAGGAGAGGTAGTGAACTCCAACGGCGACCCCAACCAGAACGCCCTGAGGGCCCTTAACCCGGGTCATCCGTTGTTCTTTGAACGGCGCATGGGCGAGCGGTCCATCAAGACCTCGGCCGGCCTGGTCGGCTTCGAGGGCCAAGGCTATATCCTGGCCCACATGCCCTACGTGTCGGGCCAGCCCCTGTTCTCGAACGTGGACGCAGAGTGCGTGGTCCGCTTCCTGGACCGGGGCGTCATCTACGGTTTCACGTCCCAGGTCTTTCACCTCCAGCACAAACCCTTTCCACTAATAATCCTCACCTTTCCTGAAAACGTCGACCGCATCAATCTGCGCTCCGAGGAAAGGCTGCCGGTCAACGTGCCGGCCGTCGTGGGCCATGAACACGCCAACGGCAACAAGGACACCGAGGGAATCATCGTCGACCTGAGCCGGTCCGGATGTCGGTTGAACGTTCCCGCCAACTTGGACCTCAATTCCCAGATCAAGCTGAGCTTCGCCCCGGAAGGCGGCCCGAAGCTCGCCGACATCACCGGCGAGATCCGCAACGTGCGCAGCCTGACCGAGGGATGGTTCGAATACGGGGTCGCGTTCCAGGCCGGGTACGACCAACTCCACGACTATGTCGACCGCCTGGTTCAGGTCGTCGGGCATTAGCCCGGATTATTCAGAAGAATCCCGACTAGCCCGTCCGGCCGCTTTTAAAAAAAGGGTAGAATAAGTACTGATCTGATTTTGGTCTTCTGACTACCTTCCCAGCAGGGCCAGCTTGAGTCTTTCGTCCAGCGGTTTTTTGCCCAGCCACAGGGAGAACAGGGCCCGCTTGAAGTCCGGGCCGCGAATGACACCCAGCCGGCGGCCCTGGTGATAAACCGCGGTGCCCGTGCCGGGCAGGTAGACGAACATGATCCGGTGGCCCCGGCGCAGGTTGACCTTCTGGAACAGGCCGAAGAATTTCTTGATCCGGGGCTTGAGCTTTTTGAGCTCCTGGGCCGAGCAGTTGCACAGGAAACCATCGTTGGCCAGGGACTGAAATTTTTGCCGGGTGAAGCGGCGGGTGTCGATGTGGAGCAGGAAACACTGGGCCCGATCCGAGTCGATGACGGCCTTGGCGCCCTTGAGGGGTTTTTCGAGGTACAGCCCGGCCACGTAGACGGTGATCAGGTACATGATGTGCTCGCCCATGCCGACCAGGGCGAGCTTCTTGCCGGCGACGGTGATCCGGGTTTTGAAGGTGATGTCGTTGACCGTGCGGGTGTCCGCGCCGCGGCCCGAGGAGGCGAAGACGAACACGGACAGGACGAATACCAGGGCCGCTGTCTCGAGGAAGCGGCCCGGCGCGTTGATCTGTCGAACGTCCCTGGACACGACCCCCTCCAAAGGCGGCTTGGGCGGCGCGCCGTCGCCGGGGATGCGGTTGGAAGGTGCGACCCGACCTGACCGATTACCCCCCAAGCAGCGCCGGCCGGGCCGCGACGGGAATTAGTTATTATACCACTATTCGGCACGGCTCGGGAAGGGGCAATGTGCGGATCAACGAGATCGTGCTTGGCAAGCGCCGGGTGACTGCCGACACTGCCCTGCGCCTGGCGAGGTACTTTGGCACCACGGCCGAGTTCTGTATGAATCTGCAGAGCCGGTATGAACTGGAGAAGACGCGGGACGAGAAGGGTGAACTGATCGCCCGGGAAGTCTCGGCCGGGCGAGCATAGCCTATCATCGATATTAAAAGTAGGGTGGGGACCTGCCCCACCATTGATCAGTCTATGGGCCGCCGCCCACCCTACATGCTATTATTTTTTCATTCAAAATCCACTAATGTTTGTCATGAGCAGAGCCGATAATTCGCTAAAGGACTAAAGGGACCGAGGAAAGTAACTCCAAGGCATATTATATGAAAATTGGAAGCCCCCCCCCCCCCAATACTCCTCCAGTGCCGCCCGGTGGCGGGAATAATGGCAATGGTGGTCCGAAAAACCCGGTCGACCTTGTCAGGAAACCAACTGCGACCGACAAGGTTACATGGAGTCCTGCGGCCAAGGAATTCCTTGAAGTATATAAAAAGAAGATTTCTCATGACTTAGAGGCTGTAGATAAACTCATAGATAAATCGGTAACAGCTCATACGGGTAAAGACGTTGATCTCCAGGTTGGGGATGTAAAATACGTGGCGAAAGACCCTCAAATATTAAACAAGTTATTTCGATGGGTCTCCGGTTTTTTCAAAAAATGACCAACAATGACTGTGCCGTGACGGTATTCGCCTGAGAGGGAGGTGGCCCAGACAACTCGTTGTCTGGGTCGCGCCAGCGACAAGAGGCTCGGCCCCGAAGCAGGGGCGGTCCACCAGGGCATATTCACTTCAGGTGATTCGCGCCGCCACGGGGCGTTACCTCTTGTGCCTCCGGCACCCAGACAGCCAAGCTGTCTGGGCCACCCGGGTAGAACGGCCAGGCACGGCCCACTCAAGCTCATCATAACGGCTTCTTCGCGCGGCGCCATGCCGCTTTATTGCGCCGCGCAGATCGTCCGGGCCGGATCGTGGGAGCACTGCACTTTTTATTGGCGGGGCTCAATCGCTGTTGTTTCGCGGGTTCTTAGGTGTAATTGCTAAAGAGGTTGTTCACACGGTTCCAAGCATGGAGACTGGTGATTGACAAAGTCATCAGCTCGAACTTGGAGGGCCGCATGAACAACCACCATTACAATGCCAGAACAACCGTTTTCAGTCG
>JAHJDS010000134.1 GCA_018812395.1 Pseudomonadota bacterium | reverse complement strand
CTTCGGTCGCGCCGGTTCGGGCCCCTCGAATCCGTAGGAGTTTATGCCGGGACGCGATTTCGGGAATGTCCAGAAGAGCTTCGCGTCGCGCTCGGCCGAGCTTATCTGATTCGGGCGCGGATAGCCGAACTGCAGGTACGGCTCATAGCTGAAGCCCTTGAGCCTCAGAAAGACGTCCCCGCCGACACGGGTGGCCTCGACCGCGTTCTCGCAGACCTCGCGCAGGGCGCGAACCAGCATTTCCCGGTCCGAGACCAGACTCCCCACGGCGGGATCGAAGTCCTGGCGCAATTGCCCGGTCACCTCGCCGATGTCCTCGATGGCCTTGCTCATCGCCTCCCAAAACACCTCGGCCCCATCGAGCTGGACCGGTTCGAGCTTGACGGCCCGGTAAATTTTTTTGGCCTCGCCCAGAAGCATCTCCAGGGCCCGGACTTCCTCGATAATGACGCCCACGTAGGGCTTCTTGGGATCGTCCTCGGGTATCATCTGGTCCAGGCGCGAGGCGAAGCCGCCGATGGTCATCAGGGGATTTCTGAGCTGGTGGGCGATGAAGGAGGTGAACTTGGCGATGGCCACCTGGCGGGCCTTGTCGATCAGGGACGGCTGCAGGCTCTGGAGCCGCTCATTGGCCGTCTTGAGTTGCCCAACGGTGTCACAAAGGTCCCGGATCCGCTCCTCCTGGCGGGCGAGGTCGTCTTTCATCCGCGCCAACCTGATGGCCAGGGCGACGTTGCCGGCGGCGTCATCGAGGAGTCTCAGGTTTTCTTCGGAAAACCGTCTGACCTTCTTGTCGGCCAAGTTGATCGCCCCCAGGACCTTGCCTCCGGCCAAGACCGGCACGGCGACCACGGATTCCAGGCCCTCCCGCTCGAGGTGTGACAGGTCCTGCTCGGGGCGGTGGTCGGCGTCCAGGGTGACCGTCCCCCCCCTGGCCGCCGCCTCGCCGGTCAAGCCCACGCGGGGGGAGCGCACCTTGACCTGGCTGACGAACTCCGGACCCAGGCCTTGGTGGGCGGCCAGGCGCAGGTTCTTGCCCCGGGGGCCGGCCAGATATATCCGACCGGCCGAGGCCTCGAGACGCGTCACCAGGTTCTCCAGCGTCCGCTGCAGTTCCTGATTCAGGCCGTTGGGGGTATCCAGATCGGACAGGATTTTTTCGACGACTTTATGTTCGGCCTCGGCCAGGAGGTCATTCTGGTCGTCATCAGCCGGGGGCGTGGTCTCGGGGGCCATTGATTCAGTTCTCAGGCGCGCCGGCGCCGTCGATGTCGATGATTTTGGTGCCCTGGACGTAATCCCGGGTCTTGTAGGTGCGGATGGTCGATATCTTCTTGGTCAGATCGGCCAACCGCTGGGCCTGGCCGAGCAGCGTCTTGACGTGCCTCTCGCGGTCAGCGGGGGTCAGGTTCTCGTTTTGCAGCAATTCGGCCAGACCAAGGATCACGGTCAAGGGCTGGTTGATCTCGTGACAGGCCGCCCCGGCCATTTCGATGACCGCCCGCTCCTTTTCCAGGTGGATCAGCCGATTCATGTTCAAGGCGTTCTCGAGGTGCAACCCGATCTTTTCACCCAGGCGCTGGAGAAAATCCACGCTCAGCCCGGGGCGGTAGCGCTCCGGATCGCGGCTGGCCAGCACCAGGTAGCCGTAGTCGTTTTCCGACGATTTCAAGGGAATGGCGGCCAGGGACTTGATCGCCGGGGCGATTTCCGGAAAGACCAGGGCCAGAAGCTCGAGGTTGGGTTGATCGATCAGCCGGGTCCGCCGTTGTCGACCGGACAACTGGGCCATCTGTTCGGCAGTCAGGCCGGTGTAGCAGTTGGGGCGACCCGGGGGCAGACCGATGTTTTCCAAGGTCTCGGCCAGTGGGTCGTAATCCTGATTCAAAAAAAAGCCGGCCCCTTCCAACTGGTACAGGACCGTGATCACTCCCGGCAACTCGGTCAGAATGGGCTCGAGGTCGCGGTTGCCGATCAGGAACCGCTCGACGTGGTCCATCCGCTTCCAGATTCTCTCGTTGAGCTTGAGCCTCTCGTTGATGGTGACCAGGTCGTCGGGCTGCTGGTCTTTGTCCTGCCGGTAGGCCAACGCTTTCTCCTCGGATTGCGTCCATGCCGCCGCCTTACAGGCCCAGCCTAACCCGGAACGGGCCGATATTTCAAGGGTCTTGTCCATACCGGGTCCAGGGTGTAGGCTGAGCCGGGAAAGGAGCCGCCGATGACGTGGAGCCAACGCCTGCGCCTGGGGGCCTGGGTGCTGATCACCATCGGGCTGGCCGGGGGCCTGGCCGGGGTCGAAATATCGCTCTGGGGCCGGTCCGTCCTGTGGCCCGCTCCGGCCGGCCGGGGACCCGTATCCGAAGCGGAGGCCGTGTCATCTAGGCTGTTGGCCCCTGTCGAGGTGGCCTGGCTGGGCCGGGCCAACACATTGTCCCTGGCCGTGCCTCGCCCCAGGGGCGACGGGGTGATGAGGGTCGAGATCTGGGATCAGGGCAGGTCGGCCGCGCCCGACATCAGGTTTTCGGTGGGCGACTTCGTCGCCCCGCCGCCCCGGCGCCGCGGCCGCCGGCCCCCGGTCGGTTACGAGCCTGGCGGCTGGCGGCTCGGTGACTTCCGGGTAGTTTTTCCGGCCGAGGTCGCGGCCAAAAGGACGTCAGGGACGGCCCCGGTCCGGGTCCTGATCACGAATCTCGATCCGGGGTGGCTGATCGTCCGCCGGATCGAGGTCTACCCCTTGTGGTGGCAGGGCTCGGGCCTGCTGCTCCGGCTGACCATCGGCATCTACATCGGCCTGTCGGTGCTGCTGCTGTGGCCCCTGGGGCGGCCCGGCGGTCTGGTCGCCCTGCACGCCGCGTCCTGGCTGGCCGCGGCCGGCGCGGCGGTGTCGATCTGTTTGTGGGGCCGGCGGCTGATCATGCTCAACCTCTCCTGGGGCCCGGAGAGCCTGATCGTCTGCCTGTTGGTCTGGGGGGTGGGTCAGGCCCTGTCCGTGGGCCAGTTGGGCACGTTTTGGGGGGCCGGTCCAGCCTGGGTCGTCGGTAAGATGCTGAAGCCACTTCGCCGTCCCCGGCCGTCGTCCCGGCAATCCTGATTCAATTCCAACCAGGGACCGCCGTTCAGCCTAGGGGTGACGGGGCCGTTATGGGGGCAAAATTTGCCGACTGCGCATCTTTTTTGACGGAATCACGGCCTGTCGGCGGCCGCTTGATTAATTTAATCGCCTGACATTATTACCAAATATTTTTTACTTACCCCTTGGCTCAGTATTTGCTCAAAAACGGGCAGACGCAGGAGTGTATTATGGTCAAGATTAGTCAGACACCCGGGCCGGAGCAGACCCAAGCCCCCAGTCGCCAGGGCCGGACCGCGCCGACCGACTTCAAGTCCGTGTTCCAGTCGGCGGTGACCCACGGCCCCGGCGCCGCCGCCGTTCCGCCGGCCGTGCCCACGGCCCCCGCCGGCGGGGCGCCACCAGTGGGTTCCGATCTCAGCCGCGTCGAACGGGTGGTGGACCTGCTCGACCGCTACCAGGAGGTCCTGGCCGATCCCAGGATTCCTCTGAAAAAAGTGGGGGACCTGGTGGACAACCTGGACCGTGAGGCGGACTGGCTGGCCATCCGGGCCGCCCAGATCAGCGGTCCGCCGGCCCTCAGGAATTTGCTCAACCAGACGGCCTTGACGGCCAAGATCGAGGCCCTCAAGTACACGCGCGGCGATTACGTGTAGACGGAGACCCCCCGATGGCCCTGGTCAACGGCATCGCCCAGATAATCCCCGGCTCGCCGACGCTGCACAAACAGCAGACCGGTCAGGAGGATCCCTTTGACCTCGAGGAATTGTTGAGCGGGCGGGCTTCGGGCCAGGCCGAGGCGCGGAAATCACCGGCCAAAAAGGACCAACAAGCCGCGGCTTGGACCGCGCCGCAACCGTCAATCTCCCTGGCCCAGGCCATAAAAATCGTGACCGCCGTGCTGGCCGCGACCAGGGAACTCGAGGACGTCACTGGCCTCCATGAGTTGGACCGGCCTTCCCTGTTGGGCTCGGCCTACGTCTAACCGGCGACACCCTCTCTCCGGAGAGGTGTTTGTACAACCCCCACTTCCTTCACGGTCGACCGGCCGGGCCCCTGGTCCGGCCGGTCGGCTTTTTACATTTCGGCCGGGGGCCGGCGACGATGCCTGGCCACGAACGACGGATACCAGTTCAAAAAGAAGACGGTGAACAGCGCCCCCAGCGACAGGAGCAAATAGCGCAACAGGGTCCAGACCACGGCGTGGCCGGGAATGTTGGCCGCCAGACAAAGCACGGCCACCAGCAGGAAGCCCAGACCCCAGACCGCGGTCGTCTGGACGTGAACCCGGGCGCCGAGCGCCTCGTCCCGGTCAGCCGCGCCCGGTCCGTTCTGGACGTAACTCAGGGTCAACGGCTGGGGCCTGGTCAAGGTGGCCAGCCACACTCCGGCCAGCACCAGGTATGACAACACGTCCCCGAACGGAATGAACAGGAAGTTGCGGCCGGACGGCCCCAAGAGGCACAGGATGAAGACCAGACCGAAATAGGCGGGCGTGGCCACGTCCCACCAGGTGATCTTGAGATAAACAAAGCGATAGCCCAGCACGACCAGGCCCAGTACGGCGGCCAGCGGGAAGTTGAGCCACCACCATTTGGGCACCAGACTGCCCAGGATCCAATAGACCACCCACGGCCCAAAGGCCACGCCCAGCCAGGCCAGACCAGGCAACACGAAGGGCGCCTTGCCCGGCAGGAACGGTTTTCGTTTGGGGCCGGCCGCGGCCGGGGCGTCGGGGGTCGGCGATCGGCCCGGTGGGGGGGACTGTGGCCCGGAGGGCGGCGTGGCGGGGGCGTTGTCGCCCGTTGATTGGTCGGTCATGGGGTCTCTCCTCCATGTGATAGGTCGGGCGCGCGTGGGCCCGGCCGTTGGAACCGATTGACCGGCCAGGCCGGGGTCAAAGATATCACGGACGCCCGATAAGGGTCAAACCACCCTCCGGTTCGCGCCCTGGCCTCCGGGCCGACCTTGTGTTAGGTTTGGGCATGGCACCAACCATCCTGCCCTTTGACGGGGCCGTCCCCCGAGTGGACCCGCAGGCGATGGTCATGGACACGGCCGTGATCATCGGCGACGTGGCCATCGAGGCCGACTCGTCCGTCTGGTTCCCAAGTGTCCTCCGGGGTGACATCTATCCCATTCGCATCGGCCGTCAGACCAACATCCAGGACCATTGCACCGTGCACGTCTACGGCGGCCGACACGCCACCACCATCGGCCACCGGGTGACCATCGGCCACGGGGCGATCCTGCACGGCTGCACCATCGAAGACGACTGCCTGATCGGCATCGGCGCGGTGATTCTCGACGGGGCGGTTATCGGTCAAGGGAGTCTGGTCGGGGCGGCGGCCATGGTCACCTCGGGGACGGAGAGTCCGCCCGGGTCCCTGGTGCTGGGATCGCCGGCCCGGGCCGTCCGGCCGGTCAGCGAGTCCGAGACCGAACGAATCCGGGACGCGGCGCCGTTTTACGCGCGATTGGCCGCGGCCTACCGGAAGAAGGCCTGAGATGACCGCTGTCGACGTTCAGTCCCTGGCCAAGCGGGTCAAGCGCAATTGCGACGTGTCCGACGCCCGGTTCGGCCGTCAATTCTCCATGTGCGGCCTGCTGCTCCGGCTGCGTAACCTGTACAAGTCCGAGAACGGCGTGCCGCCCTGGGAGGAACCGGACAGCGGCCCGATGCTCGAATGGGTCGCCGGGCGGGAGCGGCTCTGGGATCGCCTGGAATCCGAAGAGATCGCGGCCCTGGAGGTGGGCGGACAACGGGTGGACCCCTTTGACGTGGAAGAGATCAACCGCCGGCTGGCCCCGGCCGGTTTTGCCTACGCCGCCGGGTACGGGCCGTTTTTGAAACCGACGTTTGTCCTGGGCGAACTGCTCAGCCGTCGCCGGGACCACGGCCTGGACTGCCTGGTCATCGGGCGGGAACTGGCCCGCGATCTGTCCTTCTCCCCGGCCATGCGCCAGGGTGAGGTGGTCATCGGCCTTACCGGGGCGATGCGCCTCTTCTTCTGGGACCGTGTCGGCGAACCGGCCGGCTCGACCTCGCGGTACATGGCCGCGGCGCTGAATTACTGCGGCCTGGACCTGGCCAGGATTCGCCGCCGGCCGGCCGAGCACGCCGGGGCGGTGGACGAGGTCTGCGGCGCCGAGGTCGAGACCTACCTGGCCCACGAACGGGGCGAGGCCCGGGACGACACCCTGGACCCGGCCGCCTGGCGGGAGGCGGTCGCCGACCACGCCGCCACCGAGATCGAACTCCTGGCCCGGACCCTCAAGGACCTGCTGGCCGACACCCACGACCAGGGACTGCTAATTCATGTCCGGGACGCCGACCGGCCGGCCTCGTTGCTCTTCTATCTGGCCTTTGTGCCCATGCTCCACCGCCTGCTCATGCCCGAGGTGGTGGCCGCGGCCGAGCGGTTCGTCACCCGGCCGGACTGGGAGGAGTTGACCCGGGCCAAAGACGAGGCCAGACAACGGATCGTGGGTCTATCCCGGCGGTTGTTTGATTTAATCGAGGCCGGCCGGCATCGCCCTCCGGACTGGACCAGGCGGGAGGTCCATGACCGGATCGTGGTTCCGCTGGGGGCCCGCGGCCTGTCGCCCGACGGGGCCGACTGACGCCGGTCGTGGTCCGTCGCGGACCACCTCCCGGTCCCGGTTGCCGTCATGGCCCGCCCGGATCTACCTGAGGACGGGTCCGGCACTGGGCGCAAGGGCCCTCACCAGGCGTGTCCCGGGGCCCGACCGGCGGCGTCGGCTCGACCATCGGACACCCCGACGGACACTCCGGGGTGCAACACGATCCCGCCCGCCGCGTGACCGTCCGGTACACGCGATACCCGAGATATCCCAAGGCCAGGGCCAGGCAAGCCATGACCACGATCGTCTGCCACATTGTTTTACCCCGTGTCCCTTGGCTCAGGCCAGGCCCCAACCGAGCAGCCGGCCGACCTGATAGACCACCAGGGCGGCCAGGTAGGCCGCCACCAGGGAGTAGACCACGGCGAACAGGGCCCAGCGCGTCCCGGCCTCGTGCCGGATGGTCAGGACGGTGACGAAACAAGGGACGTAGAGGATGATGAACACGATCAGGGCCAGGGCGGACAGCGGGCTCCAGCGCCGGTCCTGACGAAGACGCTGGGCCAGCGGGGCCGCGTTGTCGGCCTCGATCCGACCCAGGGAGTAGGCCGTGCCCAGAGTCGAGACGATGACCTCCTTGGCCGCGAATCCGCCCAACAAGGCGATGTTGGTCTGCCAGTTGAAGCCCAGGGGCCGGGTGACCGCCTCCAGGGCCACGCCGATCCGCCCGGCGATGGAATAGCGCAGCCCGGCCCCGGCCACCTCGTTTTTGACCGCGGCCAACGCCCGCCGGTATTGCCAATAGGCCTTGGCCCCCCGGGCCAGGCCGGGGGGGGCCTTGGCGGCCAACACCGCCCGGGCCAAGGGCAGCCGGGGCCCCAAGTTTTGCGCCACGGCCGCCACGTCCCAGGGCGCCCCGGTCCGGGTGGCGACGCGGTATCGGTCAAAGGCCCGGTCAAAGGCGGCCAGACCCCGATTATTATTTAGGAGGCCCTTGACCGCGGCGACCTTCAGCAACCGGGCGGCCGCCTCGGACTCGAGCCGGACCGTCAGGTCCCTGGTCTGTTGGACCGACATCTGGGGGAAAGACATCAGGGCCCACAAGATGACGGCCACGGCCAGGATCCAGGTCCCGGCCTTCTTGACGTAGAGCCAGGTCCGCTCCCAGGTGTGCACCAGCAGACCCCTGAGGGTGGGCAGCCGGTACGGCGGAAGCTCCATGACAAACGGCGACGATTCGCCGCGGAGCACGGTCTTCCGGAGCGCCCAGGCGGCCGTCAGGGCGAAGACCCACGACAGCACGACCACGACCATCATCATCATCGCTTGCCGCCCGGGAAAGAAGGCGCCGACCAGCAGGGCGAACACGGGCAGCTTGGCCCCGCAGGTCATGAACGGGGCGACGAGGATGGTCGCCAGCCGCTCCTTGGGCGCCCGGAGAGTCCGGGTGGCCATGACCCCGGGCACGGCGCAGCCGCCGGAGATGCCGCCGCTGACGATCAGGGCCAGGGTCGACGTCCCGTGGAGACCGAACACCCGCAAGACACGATCCAGCATGTAGGCCATCCGGGCCATGTACCCCGTGTCCTCGATCGCGGCGATGCCGAAGAACATGAGCAGGATCAAGGGGGCGAAGCTGATCACCCCGCCCACGCCGCCGATGATCCCGGACGTGATCAGGGACCTTAGGAAACCTTCGGCCAGGACCGACTCGACCCCGACCTTGAGGACCGAAAACAGCGACGCCAGCCAGCCGACCGGGTACTGCCCCAGGGTGAACACGAACCAGAACAGGACATAAATCACCCCGACCATGAGCAGCGGGCCCAGCAGGCGGTGGGTCAGGAAACGATCCAGCCGGTCCGTCCCGGTCAGACCATCCGCGGTCCGGCGGGTGGTGACCTGTCTGGTCAGGCCGGAAACAAAGCCGTAACGATGGTCCGCGATGATGGCGTCCACGGTGTCGCCGGTGGTCCGGCTAATGTGGGCGGCCAGGCCGCGCACCAGTCGGTCCACTTCCGCGGCCAGGTCCGGATCGGCCGCCAGCATCCCGGCGGCCAGCGGGTCCCCCTCCAGCCGCTTGACGGCCAGCCACCGGGGCGGGATGAAGTTGACCATTGACCCCGACGGCTCGACCCGCCCCATCACCTCGGCGATGACCTCGTCCACGTCATGGCCATAGGTGATGTCCCGGGGGCGCCAACCTTTCCCCTCGGCCGCGACCTCGGCCGCGACCTCGGCCGCGGCCCGGAGCACCTCCTCCCGGCCCCGGCCGATCCGGGCCACGGTCGGCACCACCGGCAGTCCCAACAGCTCGGACAACTTTTGGTGATCGACCTCGAGGCCGCGCTTGTGGGCCAGGTCGACCATGTTCAGGGCCACCACCACCGGCACGCCCAGCTCTAGGAGCTGCACGGTCAGGTACAGGTGGCGGTCGAGATTTGTGGCGTCGACGATGTTGACCACCACGTCCGGCCGCTCCTCGAGCAGAAAATCCCGGGCCACCCGCTCTTCCAACGAGTAGTGGGTCAGGGAATACGTGCCCGGCAGGTCGACCACGTCAAAGACCCGGTCCTCGAGCCGCGCCCGGCCCTCCTTTTTCTCGACCGTCACGCCGGGGTAGTTGCCCACGTGCTGGTGGGCCCCGGTCAGGGCGTTGAAGAGTGAGGTTTTACCTGAATTGGGATTGCCGGCCAGGGCTATGGTCAACCGCCCGGTCATTCCTCGGCTTGGGGCCTGGTGACCAGAATGTGGTCGGCCTCGTTGTTGCGCAGGGCCAAGTTGGAGCCGCGGACCTTTATCTGCACCGGGTCCCGGAGCGGCGCCCGGCCGACCATTTCGATGGGCGTGCCCGGCACCAGACCCATGTCCCGCAGCCGGCGACCCAATTCGCCCATGGCCCCGAGACTGTCGATCACGCCCCTTTCCCCAGGCTCGAGTCCGCGCAGGCTGCAGGCCGGGCACCGAGCCCGGCCCGGGGAGGACCGACCGCAACGGCCGAACCGATGTCTTTTTCTTTTTCTCATTTCTTTTTCTTCACTTACCCATTTTCCAGGCCTAGCGGCAATCGCTAATCAGTCTCAATTACATATATAGCGCGGCTTTCCCCGTTTGTCAAGCCGGGAAGTAGGTTTTTTGGGGCTGGAGGGAACCTATATTAATAGATTATTTTGAACTGTCACGAGCGGGGCGGGCGAGATCCGGTCAAGCACCTCAGGTCTGCGTGGCTAGTGGTTGCGCCCGACGACCGGTCCCGGTACAATGCCCGGACGCGACCGAGCCTGACCTCTGACGCCGGTTAAACACCATGCCTGACAACCGCCTCGCCTGGCGCCCCATATCGATCCTGATCCTGCTGGCCCTGGTCTGGGGGGCCAACTGGGCCATGGTCAAGATCGGGTCGCGCGATTTCGCACCGCTGTTCATGGCCGGGTTCAGGTCCCTGGTGGCGGCGATGTGTCTGTACGTCTGGATGCGACTGAAGAAGGTCGAGACCTTTCCGTCGAAGATCATGATCTGGCACGGATTCATGCTCGGTCTGATGTTCGGCGTGGAGTTCGGCCTGATCTACGCCGGCCTGCAGTACACCCTGGCCTCACGGACCTATGTCCTGCTCTACACCGCCCCCTTCTGGGCCGCCCTGGGGGCCCACCTCTTCCTCCGTGGCGACCGCCTGACCTGGTGGAAATCCGGCGGGCTGGTGCTGGCCTTTGGCGGGGTGTTGGTTCTGTTCCTGAAGGACTTCGGCGGCTGGTCGTCGGCCACCCTGCCGGGCGATCTGATGGCCCTGGCCGCCGGCTGTCTGTGGGGGGCGACCACGGTCTATGTCAAGCGCTATCTGACCGGGCGGGCCAAGGCGCACCAGGTGTTGTTCTATCACCTCTATTTCTCGGCCCCGATCCTTTTCATTCTGAGTCTCATTTTTGAGGGGCGGATCGTTCACTCCGTCTCGTGGTTGGGGTTGTTTTCGGTCTTTTACCAGACGATCCTGGTGGCCTTCCTCAGCTACCTGGTCTGGTTCGTGCTGGTCAACCGCTATCCGGTGAGCCTGCTGCACGCCTTTTCCTTTTTCACGCCGGTGTTCGGGGTGTTTCTGTCCGGGGCGCTGATCATGGGCGAGCCGCTGACCTGGTCGTTGTTGCTTTCGCTGGCCCTGGTCAGCGTGGGGATGGTGCTGGTCAATCGAAGTTAACCCGCCCAAAGGGAGGTTTCAGATGATCGAGTTGATGCCCGAAAGCGCCGGGGACGCGCTCGGCTTCAGGGCCGTCGGCAAGCTGACCGACGAGGACTACAAGCAGGTCTTCATCCCCCGGCTGGACGAGGCCCTGGCCGCCCACGGCAAGCTCAAGGTGATGTTGGTCCTGGACGATGGTTTCGAGGGCTGGGACCTGCACGCCATGTGGGACGACGCCCGGTGGGGGATGAAGCACAAGGACGATATGAGCAAGGTGGCCGTGGTCGGCGGGGCCAAGTGGATGGAGTGGGCGAGCAAGGTGGGCGGCCACCTGATCAAGGGCGAGGTCAAGACGTTCGACCTGGCCCAGCTTGATGAGGCCTGGGCCTGGGTCAAGTCCTGAGCGGCCCTGGCGGGATTACCCGAAGGCGGGCCGTCAGTCGAGCACTCGCCGCCCACCCTTGAAATGGCGGTGATAGAAGTCGGCCGCCAGGGAGTCCACCCGGACCTGGCCGCCCCGGGCCGTGGCGTGCAGGAATTGATTGGCTCCGATGTACAGCCCGACGTGCCAGCCGGTCCGGGCCGACTGGAAGAAGACCAGGTCCCCGGGCTGCAACTTGTCCCGGGCCACGGGCCGGCCCGCCTCGAACTGTCGTTTCGAGTGCCGGGGCAGTTTGACGCCGAACAGGCCGTAGACGTGCTTCATCAGGCCCGAGCAGTCAAAACCCTTACGGGCCGAGGCGCCGCCGAACAGGTAGGGCAGGCCGATGAACGACTTGGCGTAGGCCACCACCACGGCCGCCGTCCGCTTCCGGCCGGCCAGCCGCCGGAACACGGCCAGGTCCATGGCCGCCAGACGGGGCCGTCCCAGGGCCCTCCACACCCAGGCCCGGACGGCGTAGGTCGCCGGGAACCGGGGTCTGAGGCGTATGATCCGCGACAAATCGGCCAAACTGAGCTTGGGTTTGCCCAGGGCGGCGTAACAGGCCGCCCGCAGGGCGTACATTTCCACGTCTTCCGGATTCGACTTGATGACCCGGTCGGCGTCGGCCACGGCCAAAGCGCACTTCTCTAAATAACGGTAGACCACCGCCCGGTCCCGCCAGGCGGCCGTCAGCTTGGGGTCCAGGGTCACCGCCCGCGAGTAGTCGGCCACGGCCCGGTCCAGGTCGCCCAGT
>JAHJDS010000133.1 GCA_018812395.1 Pseudomonadota bacterium | reverse complement strand
CGCGGTCGGCCGACAGCGCGGCGCCGGCCTCGGCGGCGGCCACGACGAGCGCGAGCAGACCCTTAACCAGCTCCTGGTCGAGATGGACGGCTTCGAGTTCAACGAGGGCGTCATCCTCGTCGCCGCCACCAACCGGCCCGACGTCCTGGACCCGGCGCTCCTGCGGCCCGGCCGGTTCGACCGACAGGTGGTCGTCCCGGTGCCCGACATCAAGGGCCGCGAGGAGATCCTGCGGGTTCACACCCGGCAGAAGCCCCTGGCCGGCGAGGTCGATCTGAAGATCCTGGCCCGGGGCACGCCCGGCTTCACCGGGGCCGACCTGGAGAACATGGTCAACGAGGCGGCGCTGTTGGCGGCGCGGCATAACAAGGATCGCATCTCCATGATCGACCTGGAGGGGGCCAAGGACAAGGTCCTGATGGGCGCCGAGCGCAAGTCGATGATCATCAGCGAAGAGGAAAAGCGGAACACGGCCTATCACGAGGCCGGCCACGCCGTGGTGGCGGTCAGGACGCCGGGGGCCGATCCGATCCACAAGGTGACCATCATCCCCCGCGGCCGGGCCCTGGGGCTGACCCAGCTTCTACCCCTGGGCGATCGGCATACCTACTCCAAAGAGTATCTGGTGGCCACCCTGGACCACCTGATGGGCGGCCGGGCGGCCGAGGAACTGGTGCTCGGAATTTTGACCACCGGCGCCGGCAACGACATCGAGCGGGCGACCGATCTGGCCCGGAAGATGGTCTGCTCCTGGGGCATGAGCGACCTGGGGCCGCTGACCTTCGGCCAGAAAGAAGAGCAGATCTTCTTGGGCCGCGAGATCGCCACTCACCGCGACTACTCGGAGCAGACCGCCCGGCGGATCGACGAGGAGGTCAACCGTCTGGTGACCGAGTCCTACCAGCGGGCCAAGTCGCTTCTCGAAAACGAACGGGACGGCCTGAACCGGGTGGCCGAGGCCCTCCTGGAGGTGGAAACCCTCGAGGCCGGGGAGGTGCTGGCCCTGGTCGAGGGCCAAGAGGACTGGAAGAAGCCCGCCCCTCCGGCCGGGCCAGAGCCGTCTCCGACGCCGGTCGACTCCCGGGCGGACCGTCGTCCGGATTCGGGCTCCGAAGGAGTGGGCGCCGCGTTGCCGGACGACGATTTCACCCCGGTCAAGCGGAAAGGCGCCCCGCCGTCTGAATAAATCTCTTTGCTCCACCGGTTTCGGGAGACATGGAAGTTGCTGTGGCGCGTCGGGGATCGAGTCTTCGATCTTTCCACGAACAAGATGGTCATGGGGGTGCTCAACGTCACCCCCGACTCGTTTTCCGACGGCGGACGCCACCTCGACCCTGAGGTCGCCCTGGGTCACGGCCTGGCCATGGCCGCGGCCGGGGCGGACATCATCGACGTCGGCGGCGAGTCGAGCCGTCCCGGGTCGGACGGGGTGGACGAAGCCGTCGAGATCGGGCGCGTCCGGCCCGTGATCGAGCAATTGGCCCGGCGCACCGGGGCCCTCATCTCCATTGACACCCAAAAGGCGGGCGTGGCCGAGGCGGCCCTGGACGCCGGGGCCCGCATCATCAACGACGTCTCCGCCCTGCGGTCCGATCCCCGGATGACGGAGGTTGCGCGGCGGACCGGGGCCTCGGTTATACTGATGCATATGCTCGGCCGGCCCCGGGACATGCAGCGCCGGCCGGTCTACGACGACGTGACGGCCGAAGTCCGCGACTTTCTGGCCGGGGCCGTCGAGGGGGCGGTGGCGGCCGGCCTCGATCGCACCAGACTGGCCGTCGATCCCGGGATCGGGTTCGGCAAGACGTTCGACCACAACCTGACGCTGATCAATCGGCTGGAAGATTTTCGGGACCTGGGCCGGCCGCTGGTGTTGGGGGTCTCTCGCAAGGCCTTCATCGGGGCCGTCACCGGCCGGGAGCCGCCCCGCAGAACGGCCGGCAGCCTGGCCCTGGCCGCGGTGGGAGTGATGAAGGGGGCGGCCGTGATCCGGGCCCACGACGTGTCGGAAACCGTGGACGTGGTCAAGATGGTGCGAGCCGTTTTGCGGGAGCGGACTTGATGGACAACTTGCTGTCCGTCTTCACCTCGATGAGGTGGTACGACGCCCTGGACATCATCCTGGTGGCGTTTCTGTTCTATCAGGTGTTGATGGTCGTCCGGGGCACCCGGGCGGCCCAGATGCTCCTCGGCCTGGCGGTCATCTTCGGCGGGTTCTTGCTGGCCCGCAACCTGAAGCTCCAGGCCCTGAGCGCCATTATCGACAACTTTTTCTCCTCCTTGATCCTGATCGTCATCGTGTTGTTTCAACACGAGATTCGGCGGGGTCTGACCCGGATCGGGTCCTCCCCCTTCCCCGGGGCCCGCTCCGAAGCGGTGCAGGTCATCGAGGAGGTGGTCGGCGCGGCCCAGGTCATGGCCCAACGCCGGGTGGGGGCCCTGATCGCCCTCGAGCGCTCGGTGGGCCTGGCCGACTACCTCGAGGGGGGCACCTCCCTGGACTCCAAGGTGACCCGCGAGGCGATCCTGTCCGCCTTCTGGCCGGGCAGTCCGCTCCACGACGGGGCCCTGGTCATCCAGCAGGGGCGCATCGCCGCGGCCAAGTGCGTGTTGCCCCTGACCAAGAATCCCAACGTCTCTCAGCGGCTGGGCACTCGCCACCGGGCGGCCATCGGCCTGACCGAGGAGTCGGACGCGGTGGTCATCGCCGTCAGTGAAGAACGGGGCGTGATCTCGGTGGCCGAGGGCGGCAAGCTCTCCCGGATCATGGACGCCGGCGAGCTGCACCAGCGGCTGATGGAGCTGTACCACGGACAGCCGGGGCGCGGCCGGGGCGAGCGCCGGCGGTGGTGGAGTTGGTCGTGAACTACGCGCGCTTGGAGTTTTTCGTCCGCAACTGGCCGATCAAGGTGTTGGCCTTGCTCTTGGGCCTGGGCTTCTGGCTGTTCGTCGTCGGCCAGGAGCGGGCCGAGGTGACCCTCCGGGTGCCGCTGGCCCTGGTCGACCGGCCGGGGAACATGGTCATCGTCGGCCAGAGCGCCAAGGCCATCGAGATCAGGCTGTCCGGGACGCGGGCCCTGATCGAGCGCCTCGGCGCCAAGAACCTGACCCTCAACCTCAAGCTGACCGGCAAGGGCGTGGGCCAGCACGATTTCCACATCAAACCCTCTCATTTCCCGCTGCCCCGCGGCGTTAGCCTGGTCGCCATCAGCCCCTCGGCGGTGACGATCAAGCTTGACAAACGGGCCACAAAACGGCTACGAGTGCCGCTGGCCCTTAAAAACAAGCCGCCCAACAGCTTTCTGGTGGGGGCACCGCCCGGCTTCTGCACGGTGGACGTGGCCGGTCCCCAGGACGTGCTGGCCAGGCTCCGGCCGGTCCAGCCGCCGGTGGCCATCGATCTGTCCCGGGCCGGGGAGGGTCCGAACCGATACCGGCTGGCCCCCGGGAGCTTCCGGTTGCCGCCCCGGGTGGTGGTGACGCGCATCCGGCCGGACAGGGTGACCGTGCGCCTCGAGGCCCTGGTCAGGCGGCGGCTGGTGGTCCGGCTGTCGGCCGAGGCCAAGCTGATGACCCTCCCGGGATTCGTGGTCACCCGGGTCGAGTTCCGGCCGGACACCGTCCTGGCCCATGGACCGCGGTCGGCCCTCCGGGACCGGCGGCGGGTGTTCACCCGGCCCGTGACCGAGATGGGACTGTGGAAGGACGTCGTGTTCATCGTCCCCTTGGAGATCATCGATCCCCGGGTGGTGGTGGAACCGAAGCTGGTCGAGCTGAGCCTCACGGTCGGGCCGGCCGTGCCGCGGCGGTTCCCGGGCCTGGCCGCCTGGCCCTTTGGGGCCGATGTGGAACGTTACCTGCCCCGTTGAGCGGGGCGTCAGCAGGCGGTGAAGTGGTAATGAGCGCGCGACGACTTTTCGGCACCGACGGGGTCCGCGGCGTGGCCAACGAATGGCCGATGACCGTCGAGACGGCCCTCAAAATCGGTCAGGGCGCGGCGTCGGTCTTCCGCAGCCCCAAACGCCGGGCCAAGATCATCATCGGCAAGGACACCCGGCTGTCCGGTTACATGATCGAGAACGCCATCGCCGCCGGGATCTGCTCGATGGGCGTGGACGTCATGTTGTGCGGGCCGTTGCCCACGCCGGGGATCGCCTTTTTGACCCGGTCCATGCGCTGTGACGCCGGGGTGGTCATCTCCGCCTCCCACAACAGCTTCGAGTACAACGGCATCAAACTCTTCTCCCGCCACGGGTTCAAGCTGGCCGACGAGGTCGAGGCGACCATCGAGGCCCACCTCTTCGGCGACGAATCGATCGAGACCCGGGCCAAGGCCGGCCAGGTGGGCAAGGCCTTTCGCATCGAGGACGCCCGGGGGCGCTACATCGTCTTTCTGAAAAACGCCTTTCCCGACGATCTGACCCTGGACGGCCTGTCCCTGGTCATGGACTGCGCCCACGGCGCCACCTACAAGGTCGCCCCGGCGGTCATGGAGGAGTTGGGGGCCAAGATCATCGTCGTCGGCGACGAGCCCGACGGCGAGAACATCAACCGCGACTGCGGCTCGCTGCACGTCGATCACGTCGTCGGCCTGGTTCCGCACTACGGCGCCGACGTGGGCCTGGCCTTTGACGGCGACGGCGACCGGGTGATCATGGTCGATGACAAGGGCCGGATCGTCGACGGCGACCGGATTTTGGGCATCCTGGCCCCTTGGCTCAAGAGGCAGGGCCGCCTGACCTCGGGCTGCGTCGTGGGGACGGTCATGACCAACATGGGCCTCGAGGTCATGCTCCGGGAGCAGGGCATCGACCTGGTCCGGACCCAGGTCGGCGACCGCTACGTGGTCGAGGAGATGCTCAAACGAAACTGCAACATCGGCGGCGAGCAGTCGGGCCACATCATCTTCCTGGACCACAACTCGACCGGCGACGGCATCATCAGCGCCCTGCAGGTCCTGTCGGTGATGAAGGACACCGGCCGGCCCCTGAGCGAGTTGGCCGATTGCTTCACGGCCTTCCCCCAAGTGTTGATCAACGTGACGGTCAAGGAACAGCCGGACATTTTTGAGGTCCCGGCCCTGGCCAAGGCCGCCGCGGCGGCCGAGGAGGAACTGGGCTCCCGGGGCCGGCTGCTGATCCGCTACTCGGGCACCGAGCCGCTGTTGCGGGTCATGGTCGAGGGCGAGGACGACGCCCAAATCAACCGGCTGGCCCGGGAATTGGCCGAGATCGTCGCGCGGGAGCTGGGGGCCTGAGGGCCTTCGGGAACCGCCGCGCGCCGGACCGCCGGCGTCCGGAAGACGACCCGGAGGTCGAACCTGAACGAGCCGGCGACGTCCCCTTGACCGTGGTTGATCGAGGACCGGGGCCCCCGCGGGCCGAAACGCGAGGAGAACGACCGTGCTCTTGGTGATGGACGTGGGCAACACCAACATGGTCATCGGCGTCTGGGACGGCGATGAATTGGTCTGCCACTGGCGGGTGCGGACCGAAAAGGAGGCCACGGTCGACGAGTTGGGGGTGATGATCACCAACCTCTTTCGTTCGACCCAGGTCGCCCTGGCGGCCATCACCGACATCATCATCTCGTCCGTGGTGCCGCCCCTCAAAAAGTCCATCGACGGCTTTTGCCAGCGCTACTTCGAGGTCGAGCCCCTGTTCGTCGGGCCGGGGACCAAGACCGGCATGCCGATCCGGTACGACAACCCCCGCGAGGTGGGCGCCGACCGCATCGTCAACGCCGTGGCCGCGTTCGACCGCTACGGCGGGCCGCTGATCATCATCGACTTCGGCACGGCCACGACCTTTGACTGCGTCTCGGACAAAGGCGAGTACCTGGGCGGGGCCATCGCCCCGGGCGTGGGCGTCTCGGCCGAGGCGCTGTTTTTGAAGGCCAGCAAGCTGCCCCGGGTCGAGCTGTCGCAACTGCCCGAGAAGATCATCGCCAAGGACACGGTCACCTCAATGATGGTCGGGATCCTCTACGGCTACGTCGGGCTGGTGGACGGCCTGGTGGCCCGGATGAGGGCCGAGTTCGGGCGGCCGGTCAAGGTGGTGGCCACCGGCGGCCTGGCCGAACTGATCGCCTCGGCCTCGGAGGCCATCGAGGTGGTCGACGACTCCCTGACCCTCCAGGGCCTGCGCCTCATCTGGGAACGCAACCGCTGACATGGCCCCGCGGATCGCCATCGCCGCCCCCTCGTCGGCCTTTTCACCCGAAAAATTCGAGGCCGGGCTGACCATCGTCCGGAACATGGGCCTCTCGGTCCGGGTGGATGAGGCGGTCCGCGCCCGGGACGGCTTTTTGGCCGGCGACGACGCCCTGCGGGCGGCCCATCTGAGGTCTCTGCTCCAGGACGATTCGGTCGATTTCATCTGGTGCGCTCGGGGCGGGTTCGGCGCGGCGCGGACCCTGTCCCTGGTCGACGACGAGCTGATCCGGACCGGCCAAAAAACCCTGCTCGGCTTTTCCGACGCCACGGTGCTCTTGGGTCGCTGGTCCTCCCTGGGCGGGCCGGCTTGGCACGGCCCGGTCGTCACCCAGGTGCCGGACCTGGACGAGGAGTCGTTGACCGCCCTGATCGACCTGCTGCGGGGTCGGGAGACGCCGAAGTCGTTCATGGGGACCGGCCTGATCGCCGGCCGGGCCGAAGGGGTCTTGTTAGGCGGCAACCTGGCCTCGCTGGCCTCGGTGGTCGGGACGCCAATCGAGCCCGACCTGTCCGGGACGATCCTCCTGCTCGAGGAGGTGAACGAGGCCCCCTACCGGATCGACCGGATGCTAACCCAGCTCGAGTTGTCCGGCCGGCTGCCTAAAATCGCCGGCGCGGCCGTGGGTCACTTCGTGGACTGCGGCGAGGAAGCGGCCGTTGAGGCCGTCCTGAAGAGGCGGCTGGGGACGCTGGGGGCGCCGGTGGTCCGTGGTCTGCCCTTTGGTCACGGCTCGGTCAACTGGCCGGTCCGGCTCGGGTCCCGGGCCGTCCTGGACGGTGGGGCCGGAACTCTGGAGCTGCTCGGGTGAGCGGTTTCGCGGCCCTCGAGCATCTGCTGGCCGAGGCGGTTCGGGCCGGCCACTTCCCCGGCGCGGTCGCCCTGGCCGCCCGGGGAGACGACGTTAGATGGCGACACGCCGTCGGTCGGGCCCGGCTGATCCCGGACGCCGAGGACATGACGTTGCAGACGGTCTTCGACCTGGCCTCGCTGACCAAGCCCCTGGCCACGACCGCCACGGCCATGGTCCTGCACGGCGCCGGGCGTCTCGACCTGGACCGGCGCCTGGAACAAATCCTGGGGCCGGACTGGCTGCCGCCGGTCAAGGCCGGGATCACTATCCGACACCTGCTGACCCACAGCTCGGGTCTGCCCGACCTGGTCGCCTTTCACCGCGAGCTGTTTTTGACCCCGACCCCTATGCGCCGGCCGGCGGTGATGGAGAAGGTCTTCGAGACCGACCTCATCGCCGCGCCGGGCTCGGTCGAGACTTACTCGGACGTGGGCTTTCTGGCCCTGCAGGCGGTGCTCGAGCACGTCGCCGGCCGGACCCTGGACGAGCTGTTCACCGCCCTGATCGCCGAGCCCCTCGGGATCGAGGACCTGGTTTATCGCCCCTTTGACCCGGACGAGGAGCCCGAAGGCGCCCCCGGCGTGGCCGCCACCTGGGACGACCCCGAACGGGGCTTATGCTGGGGCCGGGTCGAGGACGAGAACGCCTGGTTCCTGGGCGGGGTGGCCGGTCACGCCGGGCTGTTCGGCCCGGTGGCGGCGGTCCATTGTCTCCTGGCGGCCTTACTCCGGGCGTGGCACGGCCAGAGGGTGGGCCCCTTCGCCCCGGCCACGGTCCGGGAGTTCTTTCGCCGCCAGGGGGTGGTCTCCGGCTCGGACTGGGCCCTGGGCTTCGACACCCCGGCCGCCGCAGAGTCCAGTTCGGGCGGGACCTTCTCGGAAAACTCCGTGGGCCACACCGGCTACACCGGCACCGCCTTCTGGATGGATCTCCCGGCAGAGGTGATCGGCGTCCTGCTCACCAACCGGACCCACCCCGACCGGGCCAACGAGGCCGAGATCAAGGTTTTTCGACCACATTTCTTCAGCGAAGTCAGGAGCGCCCTGTGCGGCTAGCCCAATTGGCGCCGGACATGAACATCTGGCCCGAGAACGCGACCCGGGTCCACTTGATGGGCATCTGCGGCACCGGGATGGCCGCCCTGGCCGGGATGCTCCAGGAGCGCGGCCTTACCGTGTCGGGCTCGGACGAGAACGTCTACCCCCCCATGAGCGACTTTCTGGCCGGCCGGGGCATTCGTGTCAAGACCGGGTACGGCCCTCATAACCTCGACCCGTTGCCGGACGTGGTGGTGGTCGGCAACGTCATCCAGGCCAAAAACCCCGAGGCCGTGGCCCTGATGGACCGGGGCCTGCCCTACGTCAGCCTGCCCCAGGCCCTGGGCGAGTTGTTCCTGGCGACCAAGGACTCGATCGTCCTGGCCGGGACCCACGGCAAGACGACCACCGCCGCCCTGACCGCCTGGATCCTCCACGCCGCCGGCCGGGACCCGAGCTTCCTGGTCGGGGGCATTATCCAGGGCTTCCAGTCCAACTTCGGACTCGGCCAAGGCCGCCAGTTCGTCATCGAGGGCGACGAGTACGACACCGCCTTTTTCGACAAGGGGCCGAAGTTTTTGCACTACCGGCCCCGGCTGGCGGTGATCGGCTCCATCGAGTTCGACCACGCCGACATCTTTCCGAGCTACCGGGACGTGCGGCGGGCCTTCAGCGGCCTGGTCGGGCTAATGCCGGCCGACGGGTGGCTGCTGGTGTGCGGCGACGACCGGGCCGTACTCGACGTGGCCCGGGAAGCGCGGTGCCCGGTGCGGACCTATGGCCTGTCCGAGGGGGTCGAGGTGCGGGCCGCCTCGATCGAGCCCCAACCCGGCGGGACCGCCTTCTCGCTGATCATGGGCGGGAAAGAGGCCGGCCGGGGTTTTTTGTCCATGTGGGGCGATTACAACGTGGTCAACGCCCTGGCGGCCGTGGGCGCGGCGACGTGGTGCGGCCTGGAACCCGGGGAAGCGTTGGCGCATCTGGCCACTTTCCCGGGCGTCAAGCGCCGCCAGGAGATCGTCGGTGCGGCGCGCGGCGTGAGTGTGGTCGACGACTTCGCCCATCACCCGACCGCGGTCCGAGAGACCATCGCCGGCATCAAGGACTTCGGGCCTCGAGGAAGGCTGATCGCCGTGTTCGAGCCGCGGTCAAACACCTCGATCCGCCGCGTCTTTCAGCGGGCCTACGCCGAGGCCTTTGATAAGGCCGACGAGGCGATCATCTCCCGGCCCCAAAACTACAAGGGCCTGGCCGAGGCCGAGCGGCTGGACCCGGACGCCCTGGCCCGGGACGTGGCCGCGGCCGGGGTCCCGGCCCGGTGCCTGGACGGGGCGTCCGAGATCATCGATTACCTGACCGGGCGCGTCCATTCCGGGGACATCGTGCTGATCATGTCCAACGGCGGATTCGACGACATCCATGGCCGGCTCCTGACCGCGCTGGCGGCCTGACCGCTGCTTCGCTCCCGGACCGCTCCGGAGAACGAGTTATGCACCTCAAACTGCTGGTCGACATCGTCATTGTCCCCGGACTCTCCGCCGGGACGGTGCTGAGCTGGCGGCTTACCAAGGCGAAATCCCGGATTTCTTGCCACGGGCGGCCGGCGATCGCCACGATATGCACGCCAGGCGGTGAGGCCAAAAAATGGGTTGGTGCGCGCTCTTGTCGGAACCACGTTGAGCTTCGAGGCTGACCATGCTAATATTTTGGCTCAGAGAGCGAGGAGAGCCCAGTCCGAGCAAGACTTTGTATCGAAGGGCCAAAAACCGGTTTCACTTAGCCGACCATCAGAAAATGAATGTGAAATGAATAGAGGTCATCTCCGCTAATAATGGGAAGTACAATGCCGATTGCGAGTACCGCATTACTGCTCAAATCGCTGGGGAGAGCCCTCTTGCGGGCTAGCCGAGACTTGGCCCCCATAGTGGGGGTAATAGTGGTTTTTCAGTTATTGATACTTCGTCAACCGATTCCGGATCTTTTGACTACGGTTTTGGGGCTTCTGCTGGTCATTTTTGGCCTGGCTTTTTTCGTGGTTGGCCTGGACATTGGCCTTTTCCCTTTGGGTGAGGCCCTGGCCGAAGCCTTCGCCCGCAAAGGTAGTCTGTTCTGGCTTTTGTTGTTCGCTTTTGCACTAGGTTTCGGAAGTACTGTGGCCGAGCCAGCCTTGATCGCCGTTACTGCGGAGGGGGCTAGGGCGGCGGCCAAGGCCGGTCTTATTCTACAGACTCCGGAGTCACTGGAAAGATATGCCTTCAGTGTACGCCTATGTGTGGCCTTCTCGGTGGGCTTGGCCATAATATTGGGGGTTCTCAGGATACTCAAGGGTTGGTCTTTGCCCGTAATGATTATCGGTGGTTACCTATTGGTCATGTTGATGACTCTCTTTGCACCCAAAGAAATCATCGGTCTGGCCTACGACTCGGGAGGAGTTACCACCTCCACGGTTACCGTGCCCTTAGTGACCGCACTTGGGGTGGGCTTGGCTCGCTCCATAAGGGGCCGTGATCCGCTCACCGATGGTTTCGGTCTCATCGCTTTAGCTTCGCTTTCACCCATGATATTTGTAATGATCTACGGCATTATCTTTTTCTAAGGGCCTGCAATGGATCTGCTTTACAACCCTTCGAAACTGCTTCTGGCTACCGCTCGGGATGTGCTCCCGGTGTTATTGCTCCTCGTGGTCTTTCAGAAATTGGTTCTCCGGCGTCCCCTGCCTCGGCCCGCACGCATTTTCACTGGTTTCGCATTTGTTCTGTTGGGAATGACCTTGTTCCTGGCTGGCCTCGAGTTGGCTCTTTTCCCAGTGGGCCGCACCATGGCCCTACAGCTAGTGCAAGCCGCCAACAGCGGGGGCGGTTCGAACTGGACCTCCTATTTCCTGGTCTACTTGTTCGCGGCTCTTTTGGGTTTTTCCACTACCATCGCTGAGCCAGCCCTTATAGCGGTGGCCCACAAAGCCCAGGAAGCCTCCCGAGGTGCAATTTCTTCCTGGAATTTGCGAGTGGCGGTGGCCGTGGGAGTGGCACTGGGGATAGCAGTCGGGACCTTTCGAATAGTCACCGGAACTCCGCTACACTGGTACATATTGGCTAGTTACGTGGTGGTGGCAGTTCAGACCATATTCGCCCCTCGGGTCATGATACCTCTGGCCTATGACACCGGGGGAGTTACAACCTCCACGGTAACCGTTCCCCTCGTGGCAGCTTTGGGTCTTGGTCTGGCCTCCAACATCCCTGGGCGCAGCCCCATTATAGATGGCTTCGGACTGATCGCCTTTGCCAGCGTTTTCCCCATTATCAGCGTTTTGGCTTACGCTCAAATGGCTCAATGGGCCGCCAACAGGCGATCGCGCAAACAAAGGCGAAAACCCACAGCCGCAAAACAAAACCAAGACAACGATCAAAACAAGGGAGAGCCATGATGGCTTATAAGTGCATTCTGGCCATGCTCAAACCGGACTTGACCGAGGACGTGGTTGATGACGCCAAGAAGGCTGGCGCCACTGGGGCCACTATTATCGCCGCCTCCGGCACTGGTGCCCACGAAGCCAAGACCTTCTTCGGACTGACGCTGGACGTGCGTACAGATGTTGTCATCTTTCTGCTTGCCGAGGCCATGATTGATGGGGTTTTAAAAGCAGTGGAAAAGGCGGGCCGCTTCGATCAGCCAGGCACCGGCATTGCTTTTGTGTTGCCCGTGGAACGCACAGCCGGGCTGGAAAGTCAGATGATTCGAGGTAAACAGGACTGAACCTTCGTCAATACCTTGTAGCGGTTTAACGGTTCTGTAGTTTTATTTAATCGATATGGAGGATGGCAGTTGCCGCCATCGACACATAAAGAGGGCGTTGCAAAATAGTTTCCCGATCCGGTGAGCGCGCGGCGGATCGTCGCCACGGCCATAACGCTCAACCCCAAGGTCCACATCATCGCCCGCACCAGGTTTCTGGGTGAACTCGAATCCCTGGCCCGGCCGGGCGCGGACGAGGTCATCACCGAGGAATACGAGACGGCCATCCAGATCCTGGTTCGGCTGTTGAGGAGGTTCCTGGTGCCCCTCCGGGAAATCGAGTCCGTGGTGGCCGGAATAAGGTCGGAAAGTTACGAGATGCTGCGTCAGCCGGAACGCGCCGGGGCGAAGATCGAACCGGGCGCCTTGCTGCCGGACCTGGAGATATCCTCCTTTCGGGTGGCCCCCGGGTCTTTGGCCCAGAATCGGACCCTGGCCGACCTGCGGCTGAGGGCGACCTCGGGCCTGAGTGTGTTGGCCGTACGTCGAGGATCGGACTTGATTCCCAACCCCGCGGCTGATATGATGATTTTAAGCGGCGATTCGGTCATCGTCGCGGGCACTCCCGCACAACTGGCACTAGGGCACCGTATTTTCGAGATGATCGAGCATAGTGAGGGGGCCGACGAATGATCATCTTCAGCTCCTTTGTTTATAACCTAATGTCGGTGTGGCGAAAATGCGTGATATGCCGGCGCAGGCAGGCCGTGCCTCGCCACCTGGCCGGGGAAACGGTCAAGTGCAAGCATTGCGGCGCCGATATCCCCTCTCCCCGAAATGATGTGAGCCGATAATCCTCAGTTCGAGTCCCGGTAGCGCCGGGCAATGGCCACGAAATCCTCCTCTCTGGCCAGAAAGGCCTCGACCACCCTGGGGTCGAACTGGGTCCCCGACCCCGCGGCGATCTCCCGCCGGGAGTCGGGATGGGGCCAGGGCTCCTTGTAGACCCGGCGGCTGATCAGGGCGTCGTACACGTCGGCCAAGGCCATCAGCCGCCCTGATGGCGGAATGGCCTCACCGGCCAGTCCCTGGGGATAACCCCGGCCGTCCCACCGCTCGTGATGGGTGTGGGCGATTTCCTGGGCCAGGGCCAGGAAAGAGTTCGGCCCCATGCCGTCCAGGGCCACCTGCAGGGCCTCGTGGCCGTACCAAGTGTGCCGCTTCATCTCTTCCCACTCGGCGTCAGTCAGCCGGCCAGGCTTGAGCAGAATGGCGTCGGGCACGCCCACCTTGCCGATGTCGT
>JAHJDS010000601.1 GCA_018812395.1 Pseudomonadota bacterium | reverse complement strand
GACCGGCGGAAATATCACCAGCAGGTCGCCCGGCTTGAGGATGGATTCCGGGTGAGCCGGGCGGCCGTTGATCAGCATTACTTTTTTGGCTTCCAGGGGCAGGGACAACGAGTTCAGAGTCTGTCCCACCGTGCTTCCTTCCTGAAGGTCCATTTCGAAGCTTTCTTCACCGGTGGGTGAGTATTTATTGAAATTGAAGTATAGCTTTACTTGAATCTTCATTAGCCTTCGCCAAGATACCCCGCAGCTTGTGGCGGGGCCTCGAAGCGTTTTAGTGCACAACGCACGCCCTCTATATCTCGGGCCCCGGAGTCTGTTTCACTATTCCCTGGTCCACCCGAGGCCAAGCTCCGACAGTTTCTCTTCCGTGGGTGCACCGTTTTGGTCCCAACCTCTTATTTTATAGTATGGATCGAGCATTTCTTCCAGGTGGCAGACGAAGCCTTTGCCCGGGCCGTCGGGCATGGGTTCTTTCAGGATTCGGGGGGGCAGGGTGTCCTGTTTTCGGGAGAAGCCGGCCGCGCCTAGGAAGACCCGTTCCGCATTGGCTATGCGTTCGCCGGCTTTGATCAGTTCTTCTAAAGTGTATTCCGCTCCGGTGACGGCGTTGAGCAGTTCCAGTATTTTTACCGGCTTGATATCGAGGGTGGGGGCCATCAGGTTTCTGACGGTGAAAAAGACGCACAGGCCGGCCGAGTCGATGATGCTGAAGGCGTCCTGCCAGTCTTTGATGATCTGGGGCTTGTCCTCCCAGGTCAGGGGGTCGATCGGGAAAGGTACGCCTAATAGTTCGGGATAGGCAGGGTCGCCTCGCATGTGGGACCCGCCGATGGGGGAGGTGGCGTAGGCCAGACCCATGCCTTGCTCGGCCCTGGGGTCGTATCCGGCGAATTCCTGTCCCTTGGCCACCATGGCCAGTTCCGGAAGGCCGTAGTGGGCGGCCAGGTGTCGGCTGCCCTGGGACAGCAGACGGCCGAAGCCCTCACGATTGCCCGCCAGCCGGGTCAGGTCCACGATGGCGTGGGCGTCGCCGAACTTCAGGGGGCGGCCGATGTCTGACTCGGGGATAAGGCCCCGCTCGAAGAGTTCCATGGCGCAGGCGATGGTGGCCCCCAGGCTGATGGTGTCCAGGCCCAGCTCGTTGCAGAGGTAATTGGCTTTGGTGATCGCCGCCAGGTTGTCCACGCCGCAATTGCTCCCGAAGGCGTAAACCGTCTCGTATTCCGGGCCCTCGCCTTCCCCTTCAAAGCCGGGTTCTTCGACCTTGGTTCCCCGGCCGCAGGCAATGGGGCAGGCAAAGCAGGCTTTGGCGGCTTTAAGATATTTTTCGGTCAGGGTCCGGCCGTGAATACCGTCCACGCCTTCGAAGGTGCCGGTCTGGAAATTCCGGGTGGGGAGCACCCCGAAATGGTTGGTGGCGATGGCCGTGACCGCGGTGCCGTAGGTCCGCAAGGGGGGCGGTTCGTCTTTATAGGTGTCCTTGAATTTCTTCAGAATCTCGGTGTTGAGTTTTTTAAGGGCTTCGGGGTTATATACGGGTACCTGCCCGTCGCCTAAAACGGCCACGCCTTTGAGGTTTTTCGAGCCTAGGACCGCGCCCACACCCGAGCGTCCGGCGGCCCGGTGGCGGTCGTTCATGACCGAGGCGATCGGGGCCAGTTTTTCACCGGCCGGGCCGATAACCGCGGTTTTGACCCTGGGACCGGTCTCGGCCTTCAGGGCCGTGTCCGTTTCATGGGTGGTCTTGCCCCAGAGGTGGTCCGCCGGCCGTAGTTCCCCCCGGCCGCCGTGTATATAGAGATAGACCGGTTTTTCGGAACGACCGGTGAAAATCACCGCGTCGAAACCGGATTTCTTCAGGGCGGCGGGGAAGAACCCCCCGGCGTTGGCGCAGGTGATGGCCCCGGTCAGCGGGGATTTGGTGGTGATCATATACCTGGATCCGGTCGGGGCGGTGGTGCCCGTCAGCGGCCCGGTGGCCATTACCAAAAGATTATCCGGGCTCAAAGGGTCGCACTTGGGGTCCAGCTCCTTGAGCAGATAATATATACCCAGACCCCGGCCGCCGATGAAATCCCTGGCAACTTGCGGATCAAGCGATTCCTCCCGGACCTCGCCCCGGTGGAGGTCCACTCGAAGCACCCTGCCTTGCCAACCAAACATGGAAACCTCCTATCGCGTGTTGGAATGGTGGAATATTGGAATAATGCGTAGTGGACATTGGGTATTTTCAACAAATGCAATCATAGTGTCCCTATTTAAATCCGTTAGCTGGGCTAAGCCTGTGTTCATGTGACCCACAGTCCGTAACTCACGACCCGCAACCCATTCACCCACTTACCTGCTTCAGGCTCAAAATCTTTCTGGCCTCGTCCGGGGTAGCCACTTCCCGGCCGAGTTGCCGGGCCAGGTCCGCCATGCGGCCGATCAGCATTTCGTTGGTGGCCAGTTGGCCTTTGTGGAAGTAGATGTTGTCTTCGAGGCCCACCCGCACGTGGCCGCCCATCAGGATGGCGTGCACGCCCATGGTAAGCTGGGCCGAGGCAATACCGCTGGCGGTCCAGGTGCTTTCCTTAGGGATAAGGCCGCGCATATAAACCAGGTTTTCGATGGTGGCCGGAATGGCCCCCCGCAGGCCCAGGACAAAATTGAAATGAAGCGGGGACGCGGCCAGTCCCTTTTTCTCGAGCCTCAAGGCGTTGTTGATCATGCTCAGGTCGAATATTTCCATTTCCGGCTTGATTCCCAGCCGCTTCATTTCGGCGGCCAGTCCTTCCACCAGGTCCGGCGGGTTG
This sequence comes from Pseudomonadota bacterium, assembly GCA_018812395.1. Taxonomy (GTDB): domain Bacteria; phylum Desulfobacterota; class Desulfarculia; order Desulfarculales; family JAHJDS01; genus JAHJDS01. Next base: position 1,604 of record JAHJDS010000601.1, on the reverse strand, counting down.
ATGTAGGCCGAATTTGGGAAATTGACCGACCCCGTGGTCAGGGAAGCCATCTCCGTTTGGGCCTTCAGCCGTTTTATCCGGCTGTCCAGGTCCACGCCGGCCCGGCCGCCGGTGGATATCTGAAGAATCATGCCGGTTCGCCCCTCGAGTCGCTCCACCACTTCGGCAAACCGCTCGGGATCGTCGGAAGGACGTTGTTCTTCGTCCCGCACGTGAATGTGGAAGATCGAAGCGCCCCGGTCTTCGCAACGAAGGGCGTCCTCGACGATTTCATCCGTGGTCACCGGCACATGCGGCGTATTGTCCTTACGGGGAACAGACCCGGTCGGAGCCACGGTGATGATTAATTTTTCCATTTTTCTCACTCTTGGTTTTGGTTATCACCCTGCCGATTTCACGCAGAAAACAGAGAAGCAACTCACCCACGCACCCGCTCCCCCGTTCACTCCAGGGCCGCTACGGCCTCCTGAATTCGCCGGGCGGTCTCCATCGCCCTGGGGGCCAGATGGGCTTCCAACTCCTCCCGGCTGACCCGTTTGGTGGGCACGGCGATATTCAGGGCCGCCATGGCCCGTCCCTCCCGATCCGGAATAGGCGCGGCCACCGAACGAAGCCCCACGGAAAGCTCTTCGTCGTTAATCGAATAGCCCTTCCGCCGGACCTCCTCCAACTCCCGCAGGTAGTCTTCCAGATTGGTGATGGTGCGGTGGGTGAGCGGTTTGAACTCGATGTCTTTAAATATCCGCCGCACCTGGTCCGGCGGGGTGAAGGCCATCAGAGATTTGCCCATCGAAGTGCAGTACAGCGGCAGCCTGGAACCGATCTGAAGGTCGTAGGAAAGTATCTTTTCTGTTTTTATACGGATAATGTACAGAATCTCGACTCCCTCCAGGATCGACAGGTTGATCGTCTCCCGAATGTCCTTATTGAGCGCTTCCATATACTCCCGGGCCACGTTTCGCCAGCCAAGGCGGGAAACGGCCGCGTACCCCAAAAGCAGGGCTTTGGGCGCAAGGTAAAACCGCCGTTGAGCGTCCCTGTGCACGAAGCCCATTTGGGACAGGGTATAGCAGCAGCGGGTGGTGGTGGCGTTGTTGGTGCCCACCGCCCTGGATAGTTCGGTCAGAGACATGGGCCGGGAAGCCTCGGCCATGGTCTGGAGGACGGTCAACCCGGTGGCCAGGGATTTCAAGAAGTAGAATGAGTTTTTGCCTCGATTGTTATCCATGGAAACGCTTTGGTTCCGCGAGCCGACAATTACGTATAGCGAAAATAGTTTGCTTGATGAGTAAATCATAGTCGAGTAAAAACCGAATGTCAAGCGGATTTGAAACGGAATCGTTTCACGCGGTCAAGTTGACTATCAGCCCGGTAATAATTAAAAGTTCAGGGCCTATAAGGAGAGATCACAGAATTCGGAAAAAATAGCACGCTAAGGGTAGTGTCAAATAGGAGTAGACTTTAACCTAAAAATTGCAATCGCCGACTACTGCGGACCATAAATCCTTGCTGCAACACTCGTTTCACAATTTCGACTCTCGGAATAGCAGTGAGTATGCCTGCGAGTCAAAATTGCTCCAACTTCGTGTTTCACTAAGGATTTC
>JAHJDS010000132.1 GCA_018812395.1 Pseudomonadota bacterium | reverse complement strand
CTGCCAGGGCCGCCCCTCGTCGAACGGGGTCGTCTCCCCCAACTCGGCCCCGGACTGCATCAACTTCAAGACCTCGATGGACGACTTCAGGCCGCGATAGAGCCGCAGGTTGTCGATGACCAGCGCCGCGATCTCGGCCACGGCCTGCATGAACACGATGTCGATTTCCTGGAAGGTCCAGGGCTCGTCGGTGTACACCCGGAGCACGCCGATGGGCCGGCCCCGCAGGACCATCGGCACGCTCATGATCGACTTGATGCCCTCTTTTGATGCCTCCTCGGGATACTGGAGCCGGGGGTCGTCCTCGACGTCGTAAATGCCCACCGGACCCTCGTGTAAGGACTTGCCGATGGATTTGATGGCGCTGACCGGGCCCTTGTCGAGGTACTCCTCGCTCAGGCCCTTCGAGGCGGTGACGACCAACTCGTTGGCCCGACGATCCCAGAGCATCAGGGCACAGCCCTTGACCTCCAGGGCCTCGGTCAGGGACTTGACCAGGGATTGAGAAACATCGTCCAACTTCTTGGAAGCGCTGACGGTGTCGCAGATCAGGCGCAGCGTTTCGTAGTTGACAGCCTCCTTCTTCATGGCGCACCTCCTTACATGCCACCCGGCAAGACCCACTATATATCATTTTGGTCCAGGCTTCGACCGTTAGTTACAACTTTCACAAATGCGCCCCCCGAAACCGCCGCCGGATGGGACTTGACAGACCCAAGGCGGAGTGCCATGATATTCGATAAAGGTTATTACCAAACAACCAATGTCTGAACAGCGACCACATCGGGTCCGGCCCCGAACCGGCCCCAAGCCGCCACCGCATCTGGCCGACCCCGACCGGCGGCGACTGGAAATGACCGACGCCCTCAAGCGGGACGGCCACCGCCTGACCCCCCAGCGTCTGGCGGTCGTCGCCGTGCTGGCCGAAAGCAAAGGGCATCCCAGCGTCGAGCGGATTTACGAGCAGGTCAAGAAGGACTTTCCGACCACTTCCTTGGCCACCATCTACAAGACGGTCAACCTGCTCAAGGAATTGGGTCAGGTCCTGGAACTGGGCTTCGCCGATCTGGGCAGCCGCTATGACGGCCACCAGCCCTGGCCCCATTCCCACGTCATCTGCACCCGGTGCCGCCGGATCGTCGATCCGGCGGTGCCGGCCATGGCCGACATTTCGAAGCGTCTCGCCCGGGAGACCGGTTATGTCATCAACCACCACCGGCTCGATTTCTTCGGCCTGTGCCCCGCCTGCCGGAAGCGCGACTGAGCCGAAAAAAATTTGGGGCTTAATGACTAATTATTATTAAATAATAATAATTGGAATTAACAAATAAGGGCTCGTCGCAAGAACGCCGACGGCTGGTCGAGACCGGCCGGCCCCGAAAGACAGGAGGGGAAAGACATGGCAGCCAAGAAGAAGAGCCTGACCACGGCCTTCGGCCGACCAGTGGCCGACGACCAGAACTCCATGACCGCCGGGCTCCGGGGACCGATCCTGATGTAGGACGCCCATCTGCTCGAGAAGCTGGGACACTTCGACCGGGAGCGTATTCCCGAGCGGGTGGTCCACGCCAAGGGGGCCGGGCGGCATTTTTAGTTCAGACAACGAAAGGAGGGAACTTCATGAATGAAGATAGCAAGAGCCCGGTAATGGGCGGAGTTGAAAAACCCACTGCCGGCAGCGGCACGTCCATCCGGGACTGGTGGCCGAATCAGTTGAATCTTAACATTCTGCACCAGCATTCTTCCAAGTCCAATCCGATGGGCGAAGAGTTCAACTACGCTGAGGAATTCAAGAAACTGGACCTAAACGCCGTGAAGAAGGACCTCTATGCGCTGCTGACCGACTCGCAGGACTGGTGGCCGGCCGATTACGGTCACTACGGGCCGCTCTTCATCCGGATGGCGTGGCACAGCGCCGGCACCTACCGCATGGGCGACGGCCGCGGGGGCGGGGGGTCCGGCAACCAGCGCTTTGCGCCCCTCAACAGCTGGCCGGACAACGCCAACCTTGACAAGGCACGCCGTCTGCTCTGGCCGATCAAGCAAAAGTATGGCCAGAAAAT
>JAHJDS010000131.1 GCA_018812395.1 Pseudomonadota bacterium | reverse complement strand
CTCCGGCTCCGTGGCCGAGCCGGAGAGCACCGTGGTCCCCTCGGCGAGCGCCGCCGCCATCATCAGGTTCTCGGTGCCGGTCACGGTGCTCACGTCGAACGCGAACTCCGCGCCCTTCAGTCCCGTGGCCTGCGCGATGATGTAGCCGTGCTTTAAGCGGATGGACGCGCCCAGCGTCTCCAGGCCCTTCAAGTGCAGGTTCACCGGCCGCGCCCCGATGGCGCAGCCGCCGGGCAGCGAGACCTCCGCCTTGCCCTCCCGCGCCACCAGCGGACCCAGCACCAGGATGGACGCGCGCATGGTCTTGACCAGGTCATAGGGCGCCTCGGGGTTCTCGATCTCGGAGGTGTCGAGGGTCAGCCGGCCGCGACCGTCCAGGAAATCGGCGCCAATGTAACTTAAGAGGGCCCGGATGGTCCGCACGTCCCGGAGGCGCGGCAGGCCCAGCAACACGTTTTTGCCCGGGGCCAAAAGGGTGGCGCTCAGGATGGGCAGGGCGGCGTTCTTGGCCCCGCTGACGGCGACCTCGCCCTTGAGCTTGACACCGCCCTGAATCAGGATCTTATCCACCTGGCTCTCCCTTCACCAAGGGCGCCTCGGCCTTGACCACCCGCGGGACGTCCCGCAGATCGGCCAGGGCGCTCACCCGGCCGAAGTATTCCCCGAAAAGTTCCCGGGCCGCTTCGGCCTGCCCGGCCCCGATCTCGCAGAGCACCGCGCCGCCCGGGGCCAGGAAGGGCGGCGCCTCGGCCGCCAGCCGGGAGATAATTTCGAGGCCCGTGGGCCCGGCCACCAGGGCTCGGCGCGGCTCGTATCGCCTGATTTCGGGCGCCAGGCCAGCCCACTCCCCTTCGCTGACGTAGGGCGGGTTGGCCGTGATCACGTCGAACCGGACCCCCGGGGCCAGGGGGGCGAACAGGTCCCCGGCCACCAGGTCCACCCGCCCGGTCAGGCCCAGGCCCGCGGCGCTTCGCCGGGCCCAGCCCAGGGCCTCGATCGACAAATCAAGAGCCGTCACCCGCGCCGTGGGGATCTCGGCGGCCAGGGCCAGGGCCACGGCCCCGGACCCGGTGCCCAGGTCCAGGAGAAGCGGCCCGACCCGGTCCCCGGCGGCCAGGTGTCCCAGGGCGGCCTCGACCAGGCCCTCGGTCTCCGGACGGGGGACCAGCACCCCCGGCCCCACGGCCAACTCGATCTTCCAAAACTCCCGCCGCCCGGTCAGATAGGCCGTCGGGCAGCGATCCAGACGGCGCCGGATCAGCTCCCGGTATCCGGCCCGTTCGGCCGGCGTCAGGGGCCGATCGTAGTTGAGGTAGAGATCGAGTCGGCTACAACTCAGCGCATGGCCCAGCAGGACCTCCGCCGTCAGGCGGGGCGAATCGATCCCGGCCGATTTGAAGGCGCCGGCGGTCCACTGCAAGACCTCGAGGACGCTCCAGCGGTCCGCCTCGTCGCTCATCGCCCGCCGGAGCCGGGTCCGCCGATGATCTTGCCCCGGGGGATGGTCTTGTACCTGGGCGTGACCTTGAGATGATTCTCGACCCGCTTCACCCCCGGGACGCGCCGCACGATGTCTTCGACCGTCTTGCGGTCTTGCCAGCCGTAGACGTTACCGGTCAGCTTGACGTCGGCCTTTTCGACGTAGATGGCGATCTTGTCACCCCGGATGTCCTTGCGGGCGTTGAGCGCGGCGTAAATGCGGTCCAGCAGGTCCACGTCCGCCTGGGTGGGGGTCGGCTCGCAGCCGAGAAGCAGGGACATCGCCAGCGCCACGCCGGCCAGAGCGATGACTATTTTCTTCATCTTTGGTTTCTCCATTCGTGTCTGAAAAATGCGTCCTCGACCCCGCCCCGCCGCCGGGGACTCAGGGGCCGTAGGTGCGTTGATAGTCGTCGAAGCGGGCCTTGAGTTCGGGGCTGATGGGTTCCCACTTACCGCCCACCAGGACCGGGGTTTGGTCCCGGTACAGGACCTCGATCACCCGGGAGATGCCCATCAGCGAGTGGACCGGGACCCCGTCCACGCTCAGGCCCAAGGGGTTGTCGCCTCCCAGCCGGGTGGCCTCGGTAAAGGCCGCCCGGGCGTCCTCGCCCTTTTGGCCCTCGATCACCCGCCCTTGATCGTCGTACACGGCCGTGGTCTGCTCCCGGTCCAGGCAGATGCCCACGCCCAAAACCTCGAAACGGATGTTCTGTTTTTCCTCCTCGGCCTTGAGCTTCCGGATAAGCTCGATCTTGGTGGCCATGGACGAGGCCACGTCGTCCACGATATACAGGCGCGCCCCATCGGTCAGGGCGCCGGTGACGAAACCGGCCCCGACGCCGGTGGCCTCACCATGCATTTTAACCTTTTGGCGGTCGTAATCGAAAGCGGTTTCGCGCCCGAAGTCCAGCCACAGGGCCGCCGCCGCGGCCACGGCCAGGGCGCTGCCCTTGTAGGACGGCCCGACGACCACGTCCACCCGGTCCAGTAACCCTTGGCGCTCGATCATGGCCGCCAGACCCCGGCCCATCTCCAGGACCAGCCGACCGGTGCGAAAGGCGCCGACGTTGACGAAATACGGTGTGGGCCGTCCGTCCTTGAGTCTGAGATCGTCGGCGAAGAAGAGGGCGCCGGTTTCGGCCAACAGCCTGATGAGCGAACGGTCGGGATCGATCATGATCGGCCTGGGGTTTGCGGTTGACAGGCCCAAATTAGCAAACGGCCCGGTTAAAAGTCAAGCCGGCCCGGAAGCGGCCCCCGGCGGCCGAAAGCGTGCTATAATCGGTTCCCGAGGGCGTCGGCCATTGGCCGCGGCTCGACCTTTGGCCCCCACCTCTTGCCGGGCGGAACGCGCAATGGACTTGAAAAAAGGACTGAAAAGCCTCCTCAACCTGGGACGCGAGCCACAATACACCCGGGGCATCGAGTTATACAACCAGCGACAATACGCCGCCGCGGCCGATCAGTTCGATCAGTTTCTGGAGGACCGGAATCGACCCGGCCTGGACGGCCAACTGGCCCGGTTCTACTCGGGCCGGGCCCATCGGAACGTCGGTCTGATGGCCCTGCACCGGGGTCAGACCGACCGGGCCGTGGCCTCGCTGGAGAGGGCCTGTCTGATCTCGCCCGAACAGCCCGACCTGAGGCTGTACTACGGCATCGCCCTGTTCAACGCCGGGGAGTACGGCCGGGCGGCTGAAATCATCGAGGGGCTGCTTCATCGGGGCCGCGGTTCGCTCCGGGTCCGGATCATCCTGGCCCGGGCCCAACTGGCCGGTGAGCGTTTCGACGAGGCCCGAACGCTGCTCGACGACCTGGTCCGAACCCATCCCGGTTACCCGGACCTGAGGTATCTGTTGGGGCTGGCCGAGGCCGGTCGGGGCGATCTGACGGCCGCGGTCGGGTCGTTGAACGAGGCCCTCGACATTCGTCCCGGGTACCTGGCGGCCCGCCTGGACCTGGCCCGGGTTTCCCTGCTGGCCGACGACTACCACACCGCCCGGGAGGCGGCCGCCGCATTGGTGGACACGGTCCCCGACCTGGTCGCCGGGTGGTGGTGCCTGGCCCTGGCCGAACTGGGACGGGGGGAGTTGGCCGCGGCCCGCCGGGCCGTGGACCTTCTCCGGGACCTGGACGAGAATCACGCCGCCGCCGCGGCCCTGGAGGCCGTGTTCAACGGTCACCGGCCGGCCGTGACCGGGGATCCGGCGGGCGACGCCCTGGCCGAATTATGGCGTGAGGCCGGTCCGCCCCGGGGCGAGGGCGACTGGCGACAAACGGCCCGGGCCTGCCGCCGGGCCGTCCGGGACGAGATCTTCAAGGCCCGCCCCTGGCAGCCCAATTTCGCCGAGGTGGTCGACGTCCTCGAGAGCGAGGCCGACGACGGCCTGTGCCGCCTGTTGCAGGGTATTCTCGAGGAGCGCCTGGCCGACTACCCCCGCTTCGCCGACCTGCACTTCCACCTGGGGCGGGTGTACGAGCGCCTGGGCCGGCTGGATGAGGCCTTAAAAAGTTATCAGGAAGCGGTGTCGACCAATCCCGGTTACGCCCAGGCCGCCCAGGCCCTCGAAAACCTGGTGGGCAAGATCGGTCATTCTTCTGAAGGGGATTGATCCGGTCTGCGAGGCCGGCCCTTGAGGTCATTACCGACGGCTCGACCGAGCTAATCGCCGGTTGACGCCTGGTCGGCCTCCAGGACCAGGGTCTTGGCCGAGTCCTCTTGGACCAGGTTGCGGACGAAATCATCCAGGCCCAGGGTGTGCTGGTCCCCGGTGTCGCGGTTGCGGACCGAGACCAGGCCCGCCTCGGCCTCCTGCTCCCCGATGATGACCAGGTAGGGGATGCGCTGGAGCCTGGCCTCGCGGATCTTCTTACCCAGGGTCTCGCCCCGAAAATCGGTCTCGATCCTCAGTCCCGCCGCCCGCAGCCGGTCGGCCACCCGGGCGCCGTATTCCTCCCAGTCCCGGGACACACTCAGGACCCGGACCTGGACCGGGGCCAGCCAGACGGGGAAGGCCCCGGCGTAGTACTCGATCAAAAAGGCCAGGGTCCGCTCCACCGCCCCGATGGACGAGCGGTGGACGACCACCGGCCGGGCCGGCCGGCCTCCCTGGTCCATGTAGGTCAGATCGAACCGCTCGGGCAGGGCGAAGTCGATCTGGATAGTGAAGATGGTGTCTTCCTTGCCCAGGACGTTTCGGATCTGGACGTCCAGCTTGGGTCCGTAAAAGGCGGCCTCGCCCCGGTCGACCGAATATTCCAGCCCGGCCTTGTCGGCCATCTCCATCAGCAGCCTCTCGCCCAGGTCCCACATCTCGGGGTTGTCCACGTACTTGTCCTTGGCGTCGTCCTTGAGCG
>JAHJDS010000130.1 GCA_018812395.1 Pseudomonadota bacterium | reverse complement strand
CGTCAGCCTTACCGCGCCCAAACCTCGGTCATGCCTGTGGCGCCAGCCACCCCCTCTGGTACTGGGGGGCGCGGGGGGTTGGAAGAAGACCCCCCGCATCGGAAAGACAGATTCATTCCTTTAATAATCAGCCTAGGGGAACGAACAACTTTCGGGTCTAACCTCTTGTGTCTTCGGCATCTAGACGGCAAGCTGTCTGACCCACCGCCCCTCTTTTTTCTGGCCAGGGGCCGGCCGGATGAAGGATAATGTTCGCTGAACCCTGGTCGGCCATACCGCAGGAGCCGCCTTACTAAGTTGACACCCCCACGCTAAATTGATAATCAGGGGCTCATGTCCAACCCCCCCGCCAAGGACCTCAAGAGGTACCTCCTCATCAGGTTGGCGATCCTTTGCGCCGCGGCCCTGCTGGTCCTCCTTCTGATCCTGATCTTCCAGAAACAGGCCCAATGGGTCTGGGACCAGATCGTGGCCCTGTACGACCTGACCATCGCCTGGGCCAATGACTCCAAGAAGGCCAAGACCGACATCGCCGCCCTGGGGGTCTGGGGACCGCTGGTGTTCATGGGCCTTCAAATTTTCCAGGTCCTGGCCTCGCCCATCCCCGGCGAGCTGGTCGGCCCCATCGGCGGCTACGTGTTCGGTGCCTTTTGGGCGACCGTCTATTCGACCATCGGCCTGGCCCTGGGGTCCTGGCTCAACTTCTTTGTCGCCCGCCTGCTGGGCCGCGGGTTCGTCGAGCGGGCCATCCCAAAGAAGATCCTGGACAAGATGGACTTTGCCATGGAAGGCAAGGGCATGATGATCGCCTTTATCGGCTTTCTGCTGCCCGGCTTTCCCAAGGACTACTTCTCTTATTTCCTGGGCATCACCGCCATGGGCCCCCGGGCGTTCATGGTCGTCTCGGCCGCGGCCCGCATCCCGGGCACCATCGCCCTCAGCCTCCAGGGGGCGATGCTGGCCGACCGGGACTGGATCGGCCTGGTGATCGTGACCATCATCAGCCTGGCCTTTTTCATTCCCTGTTTTCTGTTCCGCAAGACCATCCACAACTGGCTGCTCCGCCTGGATCACAAGGACAAGGCCAGGGCCCAGGCCCGTCAGGAGTTGGCCGCCCAAAAGGCCGCGGCCAACGGTCCGGCCCCGGAGCCGGCCAATTCCCCCAAAGGAGAGGGTCCATGAGAACCGTGCTGGGCCTCATCGGCTCGCCCCGCCGTCTGGGAAATTCCGAGGTATTGGTCAAGGAGATCGCCGCCCGGATCGAGCCGGCGGTGGACCTGCAACTGGTCCGTTTGACCGATCTGGACCTGAAACCGTGCCGGGGCTGCTACCAGTGTCTGGAGAAGGGCGGGGAGTGCGTCATCAAGGACGACGTGGGCCAGGTCTTTGACGCCCTGTGCCGGGCCGACGGGGTGATCCTGGCCGCGCCGACCTATTTCCTGGGGGCCTACGGGGTGGTCAAGACCCTGGTCGACCGGTCGAACATGCTCCTGCCCCGGGCCGAGGAAACGGACGGCAAGCCGGCGTTGGTCTTGACTCTGGCCGGGGTGACGGGTCGCGACGGCCGGGCCCCGGCCGATCTGTGCGGCGCGGCATTGACCCTGGGCCTGACCATCAAGGCCCAGCGGACCGTTTTCGCCGCCCTGCCCGGCGAGGTCTTTCTGGCCGGCCAGAACCTGGACGCGGCCCAAGAGATGGCCCGGGCGTTGTTCGAGCCCACGGCCGAACCGGCCGCGGCGCTCGGGACCTGTCCGGTGTGCGGGGCCAACGCCTTTGCCTTTATCGAGGCCGGGGTCAAGTGTCTGGTCTGCCAGGGCCGGGGGCAATTGGAGATGACCGCGGACGGGCCGCGCCTCTCGATCGAGGCGGACGCCGAGGGGTTTCTGTCCGGTAAGGAGTGGCGCCTGCGCCACGCCGACTGGCTGCTGGGCATGAAGGCCAGGTTCATGGAGCACAAGAAGGAACTCAAGGAGATCGTTCTGGAATACCGCCACCAGGGGCAGTGGCTGGGCAAGCAGGACCAGTAGACCCGGCCGGATCTAACGGACCGCCGATTGACGGGGGTTGAGGCGATCCAACCGAAACCGACTCGTTGAACACGGGGGAACGTGAGATATTTTTGATTGAAAAAGAATTAGTCGGTAGCTGGAGCGGAGCCCAAAGGCATCAATCCCGCCGGCGAAGGCGGGCCGAGCATATTTCACGAGCGCATGTCTGAGAAGTGGGGTAGTTGCTTATGCCTCGAATCGAGTCAAGTGTCAGTCTGGCGAGCGGTTGGGCGAATTTACATTCCATGACCAATGATTCCAAAAAGGCGCGTCGGACCAGTTGGCCGGTCCTGTTGTTGTGTCTGGTCCTGGTGTTTCCGCCGGCGGCCTTGGCCGCAGAGCGCGCCAAGCCGAACCGATGGCGGTTCGGCTTTTCGGCGGCCTATGGCGCCTGGACGGGCGTCGAGCCGCACCAGTTCAATGTGGTCACGCTCCGGGGCTTTGTCAGCTTTCGGCTGACCAGAGCGGACCTGATGACGATCCGCCTCCGGATCGAGGGGCTGGTGGCCGGCTACCAGGGCGACTATTACCGCCGGGTCTTACAAGCCGATAAGTCCCACTCCTGGATCCGGTCGGAGTCCATCTCCGCCGTCGAGCTGGGCGTGGTGCCGTCGTTGGTATTGTCCTTTGGCCGGGGCTGGTTCAGGCCCTATTTCGAGGCGGGCGTCGGTGTGACCTACAACGGCCTGGACACCGCCACCTTTGCGCCGGGCTTCAACTTCCGAAGTCACGCCGGGCTGGGCGTCAGCTTCTCGCTGGGCAAGGGGGCGCGATTGATGGTAGGGACCCGGTTGAGTCACGTGTCCAATGCCGGCCTGAGTTCCCGTAATGTGGGCCTGACCTTTTTCGAGGCCCTGATCGGGGTCAGTTTCCCGATGTAGGGCCGGCGGGGCCGTCAAGGTTCCGTGTTATTGGACCAAAAGGGCGGCCGTGGGCCGGCGGTTCATGGTGTCCTGTTTTGGTAAACAGCTGCGTGTTGCCATTTCTATTACATAATGTCATGTTAAATAGTACGTTATTGTCTCGAAACCTTTCTTCAATGGCCAGGTGGCCCGGCAACCAGGGGGCGCGGCCATGGCCTATCACTTCGACGACAAGGGATTAATGGGCGGCCGGTCATGGCCGGACGAGTGAGGCGGCCGAGCAGGGGGCGGAGTTGCGGGTGCACGTCACCGAGGGCGACCTGCGCCATCGACGCGAGATGAAGTGGTTTGTCGAGGAATAACCGTGGCCCCATTGGCCTTAGGCCCTGGCCTTCACAGGAGAGACCGAGGAAAGGGCGGCGTGAGGAAAGAGACCGACAAACAACCTTGAAGGAATCATGAGCGGGGTATCCAAAGATGGCCAGCTCATCCAGTGAAATAAAAGCTGAAATCACTGAGCTTTTGTCGGAGGGGAGAGACCTGTATTCAAAAATCGGTACGCAGACTCCGGACCTCCATTTAACATACCAGAGATGGTACACCAGGGCACGGATGGCGGTAGAACAACTGCTGCCTGCCCGACTGGATGAATTTGAAAGATGTAATGAGAGCTATGATAACGACGGCCACCTCAGGGCTCTGACCATGACGGCCTTTTTTACCCGTGGCACCACACCATCTGATCAGTACGTGAAATCGATCGAGGGCATTTTTTCAAAGCAAGTTGGCATTCTCGATTCAACATTAACCCGGGTGGACAGCGTACTAGGAAAACTTCGCTTTCTACTTCAGGCTGACATGTTTGACTCTGAACTCGACGCCGCAAGCCACCTTCTTGAAAAAGGCCATGTAAGGGCGGCTGGCGCGGTTGCTGGTGTGGTGCTTGAAGGCCACTTAAAGACCCTCTGTGATTCTAATAACGTTGAAATCAACACTGATAAGCCTACATTGGGCTACCTAATCAAGCATCTTTCTGAAGAGGGTACGATTGATGAAAAGCAAACGGCTCACCTGACTTACTTGAACAAAATCAGAATACTGTGCGACCACGACAAAGACAACGAGCCAACGAGTGATGATGCTCTAACGCTTATCGACCAAACAGAAAAGATCATGAAAACCAT